>CAMWWS010000104.1 GCA_947178085.1 uncultured Lachnospiraceae bacterium
CCGAGATGTCGGCCTGTCGCGTTGGCTCGGAGAGGTGGAGAAGAGACAGTTATAATATTATGCAAAATATATTTGAAACTTTAAAATCATTTCACCATATTCCGTTCATTTTGTGATATACTGTTTTATATGTTTTTCGGAGATGATATAGTTGATAGAATTACGAACAATCAATGAAGATAATTATCAGCAGTGTATAGGCTTAAAGGCAAATGTGGAAAACGAAAACTTTGTAGATTCAGTTATGTATTCTCTGGCAGAAGCATGGGTCTTTTATAAAGATACCAGACCTTTTGCAATTTATGACAATGATAAAATGATAGGCTTCGTCTCGATGTATGTTGGCGAGAAAAACTACCAAATTATCAATTTTCTGATTCATGATGCTTTCCGGCATCAGGGGCTTGGAACTATAGCAGCAAAAGCCTGTATCAGCTATTTACAAAAGGAATATAATGCTGACAGAGTTTCAGTTCCTGTATATTTAGAAAATACCGCAGCACAAAAGTTTTGGGAAAAATTAGGATTTGTTTATTCGGATAATATTGAAGATGGATATGTCTTTATGCGATTATATTTATCATGAATTTTAAAAGCATATAAGAAAGTAAAGGCAATTATAATGAACATAGATATGACAAAAGGACCGGCTATGAAATCAATGTTTAAGTTCGCCGTTCCGATGATATTGGGAAATCTTTTGCAGCAATGTTATAATGTGGCGGATACGTTGATTGTCGGAAAAGTTCTCGGTCCAAACGCTTTGGCGGCGGTCGGTTCTTCGTTTACGCTTATGACTTTTCTTACATCAATTCTCCTGGGATTATGTATGGGAAGCGGAGCGTTCTTTTCGATTTGCTTCGGGGAAAGGGACGAAAACGGATTAAAGGAGGGTATCTGTGCCTCATTTATACTTATATTTGCCCTGACTGTCGTACTTAATATTCTCTCTTTTTTTTGTCTTGACAAAATTCAGGGATTTTTGAAAGTACCTGAAGAGGTATGGGGAGATATGCGCAGTTATCTTGCCGTTATTTTCTGTGGTATCTTTGCCACGTTCCTGTATAATTATTTTGCCTCCCTGCTGCGCGCGGTGGGCAACTCGGTAGTGCCGTTATTATTTCTGGCGGCTTCCGCTATTCTTAATATCATACTTGATTTATGGTTCGTAATCGGTCTTAAATCAGGAGCGGCAGGCGCAGCACAGGCAACCGTTATAGCGCAGTATGTTTCCGGTATAGGCATCTCCATCTATTCGTTAATATGTGTCCCATACCTGAAAATTAAGATTAAAGAATTCCGATTCAGGTGGAGCTGCATGCTGGAAATTGCTGACTTTTCGATACTGACATGTATACAGCAGTCTGTCATGAATCTTGGTATTCTATTGGTACAGGGAATAGTAAACTGCTTCGGAGCTGCGGTTATGGCTGCATTTGCCGCTGCGGTCAAGATTGACGCATTCGCCTATATGCCGGTTCAGGATTTTGGCAATGCTTTTTCTACTTATATAGCGCAGAACTACGGTGCAAAAAAAGAAGAGCGCATACGCGCAGGATTTAAGGGCGCGGTTATAGCGTCGGTTACTTTTTGTATGATTGTTTCAACAGCGATTTTTGTATTCTCACGTCCGCTGATGCTCATGTTTGTGGATGCAAAGGAAACTGCCATCATAGCTGAGGGAGTACGTTATCTGCGTATTGAGGGAGCTTTTTACTGCGGAATCGGCTGTCTGTTCTTGCTGTACGGACTTTACAGGGCATTGGGAAAGCCGGGAATGTCCGTGGTTCTGACCGTGGTCTCCCTAGGGACGCGTGTAGTCTTAGCACACCTGCTTTCATCAATCCCTTCAATCGGAGTCGTCGGAATATGGTGGTCTGTGCCTATCGGCTGGTTTCTGGCTGACCTCACAGGATTCCTGTATTATTTCGCTATGCAGAAAAGAAGAAAAGCATAAATCCTATCCCACGATTTCCATATCGGGAGGCTCTTCTAAATATTCGTCTTCTATAATTTCTTCTCCTGTGTTTTCATCCGGAAGGTCAATATATTCCTCCGTAAATTGCTCGCCTCTAACCTGCGTCACGATTTTTTCCGAGAGTCTTTTTAATTCCATATTGGCGTCTTCGCCACTCCATATACGCTCAAAAGCAATTTCCATCTCTACCCAGTAATTGCTTGTCTCTATCATCTTAGGTTCAGGAAATGATTTTTCATATTCCTCTACAAACGCATCAAGGTTTGAATTTTCAAAGTTCACTCCGCGAAGAGCAGGAACCTTACCAGTTCTGTCGTACAGATTATCTTCGTTATAGCAGGATAAAAACATCGCAAAATCATTTGCAACATCCTTATGAGTCGAGTAACCGTTGACAACAACACACTGCGTCACTGATAAGGAGCGTGAGACAAGCTCGCTGTTTATATCAGGAATCACCGAAGTTCCGTATTCATACTGAAATTCTTCATTCTTCTTAGCTTCCTCTATTTTTGCCAAAGCGTCAGTTGTCACAACCGTATATACTATTTTACCGTCTATAAAGTCCTGTATGACATTCGCGTAATCACTTTCTTCCGTATCAATGTAAAAAAACTGATTCAGATTTTGATAAACTCTCATACAGTGAATGGCATTTTCATTATAAATGTTGATAGACTCCTCATTATCTCCTGTCCTACTCCCTACATCAATATAGTTTCCCACAAAGAAATAGTTATAGAAGATATCGGATACATCCCATTTAAATACTGCCTCAACCTGCTCCGGCGCAACATATGAATCCGCAAAATCCAGAATATCATCAATTGTTTTAGGAAGCGTTTCTTCTATTCGCGCCGCCACCGCACTTTCAAAATCAAGTTCCTGTCCTGCTGTTTCACCAGACTCCGCTGTTTCATTCGCTTCGGGCGTTCCTGAATTCTCTATTGCAGCCTGAGCTGCTTCGCCTTCCGCAGCATCCATTTCAGCTTCTATCTGTGTACGTGCCCACTCTTCCAGATAAGTCTTGTTGTACAGAAAAGAGCTTGTTTCAAAGTAAAACGGATAAGCAACCTGCTTTCCATGATAGGTTATGGCACATATTGATGATTCCGGAAAAAAACTGTCTAATCCGGCAGTTTCATCCGGCATCTTTATTTCTGATGCAAGCCCTGCCAGATATGCCTTCTCGAGCGAATCGTTTCCCACGATATACAGGTCTGGCACTTCATCTGACTGTAAAGAAGCGTTATTGATTGTTTCAAGATATTCTGAACCCGATGTATAAACCGGGATAACGCGTGCTTCCTGCTGGTATTCATTATAGGAAACCGCCACGCTGTTTAAATAATCCGTTAAAGCCTCATCCGTATACCATAAATAAAGCGTCTCTCTGTGTCCGAAAAGGGAGTCATCGCTTTCTTCCGTTTCTTCTTCCCATTTTACCTCCGTTCTATTATGCGCAATGCCGTAAATACCGGCGGCGACGCACGCTGTTAATAAAACGGCGGTAACTCTATTTTTAAACGTCACTTCTCATTCTCCTATTCTTTACCCTTAAGCCAAGCTCGTCCTCAATATTCCGATCATTTCATCTACGTTCTGTTTCGTAATGACAAGAGGCGGCACAAAACGAATAATATTGTTTCCTGCATTGATTAAAATCAGCCCGTTTTCTATTGTCCTGGCAATAATATCCCTTACGGGTTCACTGAATACAAGCCCCTGCATCAAACCTACGCCGCGCCTTTCTTCTATGAAATCAAATTCCTCTACAAGCTTATCGAGCTGCTTCTCTAAATAAGCTCCTACCTCTTTCACATTGTCAAGTATATGCTCTTTTTCAAACAACTCAATTACTTTACAGATTGCAGCACATGCAAGCGGATTGCCGCCGTAAGTCGTACCATGGTCACCAGCCACAAGGGAATTAGCGCCTACCTTCTCCGTCATCATGAACGCACCGACAGGAACGCCGCAGCCAAGCGCTTTAGCTGTAGTCATAATATCAGGCTTAATACCAAATCTCTGCCATGCATACATATAGCCCGTTCTGCCCATACCGCATTGAATCTCATCCAGAATCAGAAGAATATCGCGCTCCTCGCAGAGTTTTTTCACCTTTTTCATGAAATCCTCATCCGCCGGACGCAGACCGCCTTCTCCCTGAATCGTTTCAAATAAAATGGCGCATGTCTTTTCATTCACATTAGCCATCACGCTGTCAAAATCATTCAAATCGGCAAAACGTATATTTCCAATCATAGGCTCGAACGCCTCCCTATAATGCGGATTTCCTGTAACGGAAAGCGCACCGTAGGTTCTTCCGTGGAAGGAATGGTTCATCGCTATGATTTCATGGTCTGTATGACCATCCTTTAAATAAGCATATTTTCTTGCTGCCTTGATTGCTCCTTCAATTGCTTCCGCGCCGCTGTTCGTAAAAAACACCCTGTCCATTCCGGATATTTCTTTCAGCTTCTTAGCGGCTTCAATCGCCGGTACATTATAATAGTAATTGGAAGTATGAATTATTTTATCTATCTGAGATTTCAGTGCATCATTATATTCCTTGTTCTGATATCCGAGTGCAAAAACCGCAATACCGGATACAAAATCCAGATATTTTTTTCCTTCCACATCATAAAGATACACGCCTTCACCTTTATCAAATACCACCTGATAACGGTTGTAGGTATGTAAGAGCGCTTTCTCCGCCTCATCTATATATTCCTGCATTATCATAATATCCAGTCCTTTCACACATTAATACACATGGAGTTTTCTACTGATCCCCGTCTTCTATTATGGCTGTTCCGATACCCTGATTCGTGAAGATTTCAAGCAACAGGCAATGCGGAATACGCCCGTCCAGAATATGGACTCTGCCAACGCCCTCTCTTACGGCTTCCGTACAGTTATTAAGCTTGGGGAGCATACCGCCGCCGATACAGCCTTCATTTATGAGTTCTTCTGCCTTAGACACTGTAAGTCTTGAAATAAAAGTGGACTTATCATTAATATCCCTGTACAGTCCCTCTATATCTGTCAGGAAAGCCAGTTTCTCCGCAGATACCGCCTTCGCAATCGCACATGCCGCATCGTCTGCATTGATATTATAAGTCTGGAATTTATCATCCAGTCCGATAGGCGCTACGATTGGCAGGAAATCCTTTTCCAACAAATCATACAATACCTTGGGATTAACCTGCTTAATATCTCCTACGAAGCCGATATCCTTCCCGTCAGCATACTTTTTATCGCATTCCAAGAGCCCGCCGTCTTTACCGCTGATACCTACTGCCTTAACGCCCAATTCCTGTACCATGCTTACCAGACTCTTATTCACCTTATTTAATACCATTTCAGCGATTTCCATGGTTTCAGCGTCCGTTACACGCAAGCCGTTTACAAATTCTGCTTCTTTGCCGATCTTGCCGACCCATCTGCTGATTTCTTTGCCGCCGCCGTGCACAATGATGGGCTTAAAACCTACCAGCTTAAGCAGGGTGACGTCTTTAATAACATTTTTCTGCAATTCTTCGTTGCTCATAGCGCTGCCGCCATATTTCACGACAATAATCTTCCTGTTGAATTTCTGTATATAAGGGAGAGCTTCAATAAGGGTTTCCGCTTTCTCCAGAATTGTCGTCATTTCTTTTTGTTCCATTGTATCTTTCAGTTCCTTTCCGAATATCTATAAATTAACTTCTGTAATCCGCATTAATTTTAACATAATCGTAGGTAAGGTCACACCCCCATGCAGCCGACTCGGCTTCACCCATGTTCATATCCACAAGGGCTCTGACCTGAGGCGAAGAAAGGATACGGCTCGCATCTTCCTCGCAGTAATCTGTGAATACGCCATCCTTAAAGACAAGAAGACTCTCGTTATCATTCTCAAGATAAAGTATTACCTTATCAGGGTCAAAATCAACGCCTGAATAACCAAGCGCGCACATAATTCTTCCGCAGTTGGCATCATGCCCATAGATAGCCGCCTTTGTCAGGTTGGAACATACAACGGATTTACTTAATCTACGTGCTTCTTCCTTGGTTCTCGCATGGATTACTTTTGTTTCAAATAAAGCCGTAGCGCCCTCGCCGTCTCCTGCCATCATTTTTGCCAGCGTTGTATTAATATAGTTCAGCGCTTCTTTAAATTTCTCATAGTCTTCGTTTTTCTCTGTCACTTCGGGATTTTCCGCCATACCGTTTGCCAAAATGACAAGAGTGTCATTTGTAGAAGTATCACCATCTACCGATATCATGTTAAAAGTATCTATTACATTTTCGCTAAGCGCTTCCTGCATAAGTTCTTTGGAAATCGCAATGTCCGTGGTTATAAATCCAAGCATTGTACACATATTGGGATGAATCATTCCTGAACCTTTACACATCCCGCCTATTGTCACCGTTTTGCCGCCGATTTCAATTGTTACTGCCGCCTGTTTGGATATTGTATCCGTCGTCATTATAGATTCTGCCGCTATCCGGCCCGCCTCGACAGTATCCTTTTTCTGCTCTGCAAGCAATTTTACGCCTGCCGTAATCTTATCTACCGGAAGCTGCATACCAATCACGCCTGTTGAAGCCACAAGTACGGCATTTTCCGGAATATTCAGGCTCTCTGAAGCTGCTTTCGCCGTTCTTGCGCAACAGTCGTAGCCCTGTTTTCCTGTACATGCATTGGCTATACCTGCATTTATGATAACCGCCTGCACATAAGGAGAATGTGCTACTATTTCCTTATCCCATATAACCGGAGATGCCTTGACTATATTGCTGGTAAAAACACCTGCTGCCTTACACGGGGTTTTGCTGAAAATGAGCGCCATGTCTTTTCTGTTCTGATATTTAATACCGGCTTCTACGCCTGCCGCCTCAAAGCCTTTAGCTGCGGTAACGCCGCCGTCTATTATGTTCATATGATGGTATCTTTCCTTTCTTAAAGTTCTTTATATCCAAATTTCTTATCTATAATAAAATAACTTCTATCTTTTGTAAATTCATTTTTTGCTAAAGTATCGTTATTTTCTATAATTTTAAAGCTTTCATTATTTCTAGTCTGCATTAAATGCAGTTATGTTTTCTGTATTTAATGTAAAATCATAATAATTCAGGTCTTCGCGTCTGGTCCAGCCGATTTGGTTCCAGAAGGCGTTACCGATGTCGTTTTTGGTAAAGGCAATAAGAGATACCTTGTTGATATTTTCCTTTTTTAGCGCATTCATGCAGAATACAACCATCGCCTTGCCTATGCCACGCATTCTGTAACCTTCCGCCACACATACATGATAAAGGCAGCCGCGTCTGCCGTCATGACCGCATAAAATGGCTCCTACTATTTTACCGTCTTCAACATTGACTACACTGGTCGACGGATTTCTTTTTAAAAAAGCTGCAACGCCTTCTCTGGAGTCATCCACGCTGCGGATGCCGAATCCTTTTATCGACATCCATAAGCTGTATACTTCATCATAATCGTCTATTGTCATTACCCTTGTCATATAAGTATTAATCCTCCACTATACCGCTGCCTGCGTAGCCTGCCGCTCTGATGATTCCTGCTTTTACCATTTAATTTCTGTAGACTAACATTTCTTATTTTAACACACAATTCTAATATGGTACATAAAATTTATTTTAGTTTTCCTCCAGCATCTTCTCAAACACATCCTCCGGTACCGGCTTACAGTAGCGGTAACCCTGTGCCACATAAGCGCCAATCTCCATCATAAGTTCTGTGTCATCCTCTGTCTCCACACCCTCACAGACCACTTGTGCGTTCAAATCTTTGGCAAGATTTACAATATTCTTCATTATCTGCACCTGTCTGGTACGATTTTCATTATTGAGCAGGAAAGAACGGTCCAGCTTAATAACGGAGGCCGGTATCTGTTCAAACACTCCCAGGGAAGAATATCCCGAGCCAAAATCGTCTATAGAGAGATGTACGCCCTTTTCCCGCAGAGTGTCTACAATCTCCTTAACCTTCTGCTGCTGCACATCCTCAACCACAAGTGTCTCTGTAATCTCCACCTCAATCAGTTCTTTGGGAATCTGATATTTGTCAATAATAGACTCAAACTTTTCAGGAAAACCATCCTCCGTAAAATGCATCCTGGAAAAATTGCATGACACAGGCACAACATTCCTTCCCGCATCAATACGTCGGCGCAGCATTTTACACACGCTTTCCATAACAAAGAAATCAACCTCTCTAATCCTGCCGGTACGCTCATAATATGGAACAAAGAACCACGGAGTACGAATAGCTCCATCCGCTGTTGGATCCTTAAAGCGTATCAATGCTTCAGCACCTACGATTTTTTCATTGCGAATATCCACCTTTGCCTGATAATAAGCCACAAAATCCTTATTGATATCGACAGATTCCAAAAGCTTTTCCCGCTCATGCGTCTCTCTCA
>CAMWWS010000105.1 GCA_947178085.1 uncultured Lachnospiraceae bacterium
ATAAGCTCTCAAATATCATATAGCATCCTTAAATCCTGAAAAATCAGTTGATAAAAATCGGCCTGTGTGTTACATACTGCATAGAACGCTCCCGACTTGGCGCATTCCCGCCGAAGGCTTGTAATGAAATCCTGCAGCGCTTTCTCATATATACGGATACTTGTGTCTTCCAATGTAAGGCGCAGCGTACTGTGCTCTTCCATATCAATAAGATTCCGCGTACCCGTAAGTCCCACGGACAATTCCTCGCCCGCCAGCACGTGAAGGAATACGGCTTTCTGCCTGCGGTAATCCAGAAACCGCAGCAGTTTCTCCGTCGTTTCCTGTTCTTCCGACAAAAATGACTCCTGCAAAAAGTCACTGATAACAATAGTTACGCCTTGTCCTCTTGCCGGAAGCAGCCTTACCGCCTCATTTATGTCAACTTTTCCGTCAAAAGAAAGCCGTTCAATCCAGTCTGTAAGCCGTGAAAGAGCTTTTCTTCCACTGCCCGCTGTAAACGGCGTCTGCATCCTCTGCATATCGTATATAACCACCCTGTCCATATTGTTAAGCCCGATATAGGCCAAAGCAGCCGCCAGCATACATGCAAGTTCGCTCTTTCTCTTCGTACCATAATTCATGGATGAGCTGGTATCAATCAAAACGGAAACAACCGCTTCCTTCTCCTCCATATATTCTTTTACATAGAACCTGTCCAGCCGCCCGTAAGCATTCCAGTCAATACGGCGTATATCGTCACCGGGCATATACTCCCTGAAATCCGAGAATTCCGTAGATGAACCCTTCTGCATGGATTTGCGGTTTCCCGTAAGATTCATCGACGACTTATGCCCCATAGCAATTCTAAGTCTGGACAAGGTATCAAAAAATCCCGCATCAAGTATCATATTCCACCAAAACTCCAATTCTCATTTACTGCTTTTTGCCAGCAAGAATCTTCTTAATTATATCGTCCTCGGTTACGCCTTCGCTGATGGCGTCGAAGCTGAGTATTATACGGTGTCTTAATACAGGAAACGCCGTTTCCTCCACATCCTGAAACGAAACATTAAAACGTCCTTCCAGAAAAGCCTTAGCCCTTGCAGCGCGAATCAGACTCTGCGCCGCCCTGGGACTTGCACCCTCCCTTATATACGGGTTGGCAGCATGGGTTTCCATGACTATTTCCAATATATAATCCATAACTGCATCGGCTATGGGAACCTGATTCACCAGAGCTTTTGCCGCCAGCAGACCTTCACCATCCATCTGTTTTTCGATGACAGGCGCCCGATTTCCTTCTGTCAGTGCAACTATACCCATAAGCTCGGCTTTGGAAGGAAAACGGACCAAAATCTTGAACATAAAACGGTCAAGTTGTGCTTCCGGCAAAGGATAGGTTCCCTCATTCTCAATAGGATTCTGGGTAGCAAGCACAAAAAACGGCTCTGTAAGCGCATGACTGTCATTACCCACAGTTACGGTATGTTCCTGCATTGCTTCAAGCAGCGCCGATTGTGTCTTGGGCGTGGCACGGTTGATTTCATCCGCCAGAATCAGATTGGCAAATATCGGTCCGCGCTCAAAAGAAAATGCGCTGCCCTGCTCATTCTTGACTATAATATTCGTACCGGTCACATCGCCCGGCATCAAATCCGGAGTAAACTGTATCCTTTTAAAAGACAAATCAAAGACTTTTCCTATGGTATTGACAAGCCTGGTCTTTCCAAGCCCCGGCATACCTTCTAAGAGCACATTTCCGCCAGTCAGCATGGCAAGCATTACCTGTCTTATGATTTCACGCTGCCCTATAATTCCTTTTTGAATCTCCGCTTCGCAGGCTGCAATCCGCTGCGCCATATATAGCGGGTCCTGCAATCTGCTTTTATCCAATTCATACATATAAATATATTGACTCCTTCCTTACCTGCTTAACGTTTTAGTTAAAACTTGAAAAATACTCCTTAATCACATCTTCCATTCCGCTTGGATACTTCCCCGTCGCAATGCCTTCATAGGCGTTCTGCTCGTAGCTTCCGATGACAGCTTCATGGGAAATATGCTGTCCTTCCCAGCTTAATCCGTTTGGCGCACGGAAAAATTCGGAAGCGTCATGGTCTACGGAATTACCGGTGAGATTATCACTATCGGCAATGTCATTGGGGACGCTTACGTAATCGTGAAGCGTATCGCTGCTTCCGGTTCCTCTTCCGCTGCCGGAGCCGCCATTACTGTTTCCATTGCCCTGCCCGCTGCCGTTCTGTCCGTTCTGACCATTTCCACCGCCCTGACCGCCTTCTCCGTTCTGCCCGTTTCCGCCGTCCTGACTGCCATCGCCGCCTTGACCGTTTTTACCGGACTGACCTTCTCCGCTGCCTTGACCGTTTCCGTTGTTTTCGCCTCCCTGGCCTTCTCCACTGCCTTGACCGCTTTCGCCGCCCTGACCGCCGGAACCGTTATTTTGAGCGAGACTGTTTCCTCCCGATGATTCCATTCCGCTCATTTCCTTCATCTTTTTCGCCATAGCCTGCATGGACTGCTCTGTCACGGCAGAAACTTCCGCACCGTTCTGCAGGTTCTTGGCAAGTTCTGAAAGCTGTTCGCCTATGTCATTATATTTGTAATTCAGCTTATCGCCTGCTGCGCTCAGAGCTTCAGTAGAAGACACCTGCTGATACTCCGAAATGGAAGATTCCAGACTCTCTATCATCTCCTGTATTGATGCCATCTGCTCCGATGTAAGAGCTTCCTGCTCAAGCTGTTTTAACGCATCCACAGCCTCCTCTATCTCCTCTGTTTTCTCACGCGCCGTCTCCTTTATTTTATGAAGCTCCGCAGCTCGCTCCTTTGCCGCAGACGGTGTCAGCACCAATCCTATGAGTATTACCGACAAACCCAGAAACAGGGTATTTTTTTTCCATGAAGGCCACAAGGGTATACGTATCTTCTCCCTATGCATGTCAAGCTGCCTCATTGCATCCTCACGCTGAAGCCTTATCAACACCCCATCTTCATCCAGATGCTCATACGCCGTAATAATCCTCTCCCCAAAACCGAAGCCATCCATCGCAAGAGCCGCCTGTTTCATTCCGATACGCTTAACATATGCCGCAGCAACCGCAGTAAGTATTGCCAAAATCAACGCCAGTCCTGTATAGAGATTGGCATAATAAACAGGCGTTACCAACGCCAATACCTGAAAAAGAATCCCCACAGCCGCGCCGACACATAAGGCAAACACTGTTTTATTTAAGAATTCCGCCAGATTCAGCCTTCGGCGGCATTCATTTATTCTTCTTAAAAATTCCCTGTGTTCCATCTAACTCTCCTATATTCTGCTTATACGTTACCTTTTCTCTTGCCTCTTTTCCTTCCCGACATGGAATGCATAGGATTTACATTCCAAGCTGCCGCGAACATAAACAGAAAAGATACTAAAAGTATACATGCAGCCGACACAAACATCCATAATGTGCCCCTTGACAGGGCGTAAGTCAGAATACCGACCTCGTCCTGTGAAAAAGCAGACTTTCCCCATTCACCGCCGAAAAGAGAGTTTCCCGACATAATATGCATGAAAAATTCTTCAAAAAACATAATGGGGTTGAACAGCAAAAGCAGCATGGATTCCCCTCCGCTTCCATTGTTCAGGATAAGTCTTACTAACATGGGAACAAACGTTACTCCATAAAATAAAAAATAAAATGCAAACGATAAAATAACAGCTGTTATCGACCTACGGCAGACGGAAGAACAATAAATGCCGATACTTCCGGAAAACACTGATAAAAGAATAATAGCAAGCAGAAAATAGAAAAGACTGCTCCAGCTTAATCCTCCAACCACGAAGGGCAAAGCCATAATCGGCATTCCCGCTACAACGTAGAACAGAATACGCATTACAGCCGAAAGCACTTTTCCGAATACAATGGAAAAAGGAGACATACAAGTAGTAAGCATGATATCAAAAGTCTGACGTTCTTTCTCACCGGATATGGAAGACGATGTAATGATAGGTACAATTAGTGCAACAATACCCACCTGTGATACCGCCAGAGCCGGAAACAGATATATCAGCGAGCTATAGATATTGCCGTCACTGTAAATATAATTATTTATTCCCTGTATAACTCCCAACGCCAGCAGAAATGTTCCCGTCAGCAGTGCTTCATAAGCAAACAATCCCCAGCTTAAGCGCATACTGCGCGCCGCTACCTGAAAATCCTTTTTTACAATAGGATTCAATCTTATTTTCACTGTGTTCCTCCTCCCGTCAACTGCATAAACAAAGATTCCAGACTGCCTTCCTCTCTGTGAAAATCAGTCAAAATCACATTATTCTGAATCAACTGTCCTATAAGTCTACAGATTTCCTCATCAGGACCTCCGTATGAGATAATCATTTCATTCTCCCTCACCGACTCCACCTTGACAAAAGCTTGTTCTCTCATAATTCTCACGGCGTTCTCCATATCGGAGACGATACGTATATGAATTCGTTTTCCGCCCGCGAGATGCTGCATAATATCCTCAATCCGTCCGGCGCTCACCAATTGTCCACGGTTCATGATACCGATACTGGTACACATTTCGGAAAGCTCCGAAAGAATATGCGAGCTTATGACAATGGTAATGCCCATTGAATGAAGATTTTTCAAAAGTTCCTTCATCTCTACTCTGGCCCTCGGATCAAGTCCCGAACTTGGTTCGTCTAAAATCAGAAGCTTGGGATTGTGAAGCAGCGCTCTCGCCACGCATAAACGCTGTTTCATACCACGGGAAAGAGTATCCACATAGACCTCTTTCTTATCCGACAGATTGACAAGCTCCAGTAAATCATCCGTAAGCTTGGCAATGTCCCGTGAATACATACCGTACATGGAACCGTATAAATCCATATACTCCCGCACCTTCAGATTGTCATATACCCCGAAAAAGTCAGGCACATAACCAATCATGCGCTTCATTTCCTTACTCCCCACAGGCGCCGATGTGCTGCCAATCCGTACTGCACCGCCGCTTGCCTTGAGCAGTCCACAGACTATACGGATAGTGGTAGTCTTTCCCGCTCCGTTCGGTCCCACAAACCCAAATAAATCCCCGGCGGGAATATGCAGCGTCAAATGATTGACCGCTGTGAAAGAACCGTAATTTTTTGTAAGATCATTGATATAGAGCATTTTTATCCTCCATACTTTCCTGCAATATTGTTTTTACAGGTAATCATAAAATCCCATGTGTTATTTATTAATATTGTATCAGACAGGCATAGGCTTTTTCGCTGCAGCTGTCATCCACCGTTTTTTCCCAATCATCCGTTACACCTATAATAGCAATTCCGCTGCCGCCAAGCTTTGAATAAGCCGAGGTTACTCCCATTCCCAAAGCGGCAATAATATCCATTTCCTCAGTCTTTACAGCTTCATGTGCGTCATCCATAAAACCATAGTAGTAATAACCTCCCAGAGTAGACTCAAAGATTTCGTATGAATAATCCAGTTTGTATGTCTCCCCTGCTTTTAGATTTTTATAAACCTGCACAGTATCATTAGCAAGAATTGCAAAGTATACAAAATCGTAATTTGTATCATTGGTAACGCTTTCGAAAATAGTGCTTATATCATAAGAATTACCGGCAATGCTGCCCGTCATCTGCTCATCCGATGTCCTTCCTGCGCTAAAATATGCATCCTCGAAACCGGAAGAAGGTCTGATTCCCAAAAACAGCCTGTCTCCTTCTTTTCTGATACGATAGTAATAGTCATAATCATCACCTACGGAATAGCTTATCTGCGGACCTGCATATTCATAGTCTTCCGAAAGACGTAAACTCCATTCCCTGTAATTGGCGTCATAGCAATGCAGGTAAGTTACGCAATCGGATTTGTCTGAGAGATTACATACAGTTACAGAATATACCTTGGTACTTACCACTTCAAAACCTCTTCCTGCGAAGAAAACCAGAAATATTCCCAAAAGCGCCGATGCAGGCACCACTATCCAGTATAAATCTCTCTTTTTTAAAGCACGCAGAATCAGATATAACACGGGTCCAACCAAAATAACATAGACAATCACAATGAATTTCAACACTCCGAAATTCAAATTATTACTGCTGTTACCAAGCACAGCCAGCAATCTGCGGAGCATGTATGCATTGTCATAGTCATGTCCCGAATTCAGGCTTCTGTAGCGGCTGTCAGCACAGCTGCTTACATCCTCCAGTATACAATTCACAAAATCACTCTGAGAAATGTACTCACTGAAATCAGATGCCTTCAACCTGCCAAGTTCGGATAATGAATAGGGCAAAACACCTACTGCGCCGTCTGAATATGAAGACGTCATGGCAAGACTGGGGTGATAATGCATGTAATACTGATTTGTTGTATCCATAAGATTCGCCATGTTAAGCTTTGACCAGTCCACATATTCACTTTCATTATTCCATTTATTGACATTTACTCCCTTCTCATAAACCTCTCTGCATTCGATTCCCAGATAATCAAATCCGCTGAGTGTATCCTCAGCATAACTTCCTGTTCCGATGATAAGGACTCCTCCGTCATCTACCCACTTTTCTATAGCCGATATTTCATCATCGGTAAGGACTCCCGTATTGTATCTGTCAACAACCAGAAAAGTCATAGTTTCCAGAGAATCCGACAGATTATCCTGATTCAGCTCCATCAGCTTGATTGGATAATCGTCTGAATAATAATACAGTCTCTGCCCACCCATATCCAAATATGTAAGCGCAGAATAGTCATCGCTCAATATCCCCATAGTCAGGGCATCAGCTTCTTCATTCAGAAGCTGCTTAAACGTTGTCTGCACCGCCACGTTTGAGTTTCCGTTAATCAGAGACACATTTACACCGCCGCTTCGACCTGAAGAGCTAAAACTGCCTCTTGGTATCCTGACCATAAATTGCTTCGTACTTCCCTGCGGCAGGGAAATAACCGTGTCGTAAGCACAATCGGTTTTGGAGCCGTAAGAGCCGATAACTGCCAGCCGTACCGTTCCTTCCCAGTCTTTTCCTGTGTTTTCAACTGTAAGTCTGACATCATAAGTAGATATGCCCGAAGGCATCATCTCTGCATTGATTTTAAAATCCGACGCATCGGCATATGCTGTCATTCCCATAACACCGCAGCATGCAATGAAGATAAAAACTGCTATAGTCAGAATAAGAAAAACCTTTCCGGCTTTTTTATCAATTCTGATTTTACGCTTCATAATATGTTCTTTCATAAAAATATTCTCTTTTCCTATCTCAATTTAACATGGGGATTAATTTACAGATGAATTTACGGATAAATGTAAAATCATACACAATCTATGTCAATTATACAAAAGCGTGAAAGAAATGGCAATGACATATTTCTTAAGAATATTATGCATAGTTCTGTGCCTGTGCCTCGAACAGCCTGCGGTACAGGCTTCCTTCCTTCTTCATCAGTTCCTCATGTTCTGCAAAATCCGCTACCTGTCCTTCATCTATAACCAGAATTTTGTCGCAAAACACGCTGGAAGACATCCTGTGTGAAATATAAAATGCCGTTTTTCCTCCTGCAAGCTCATTGAAATTCTCATAGATTTCAGCCTCCGCCAATGGGTCAAGCGCACTGGTAGGCTCATCTAATATGATCATCGAAGCATCTTTATACAACGCTCTGGCGATAGCCACCTTCTGCTGCTGACCGCCGGACATCTCAGTACCTTTCTCGTCATATTCCTTGCCTAAAAGGGTATGAATTCCCTGCGGAAGCTCTTTCATTTTCTCTGAAAGCCCCACCTGTGAGATTAACCTCTCTACAGTCCCGCTATCCTGACCTTGCGTCTGACAACTGATATTTTCTTCTATGCTGAAGGCAAACAGGCGGTAATCCTGAAATACCGCTGTCACCTGCCGCATATAGGATTGATAATCATATTCCATTATATCCCTGCCATTAACAAGAATCCTTCCGCTCTGGGGCTGATACAATCTGCACAACAGCTTAATCAGAGTCGTCTTGCCCGCACCGTTTAAGCCCACTACAGAGATTTTTTCTCCTTTTTTCACAGAAAAGCTGACCTGCTTAAGTACCTTTTTCTCACTGCCCGGATAGGTAAAATCCACATTTTCAAAAACGATGCTCTCCACCGGTCCGTGAAACTCCACTCCCTGCTGAACCTCCTGCTCATCAGGAAGCTCCATCAACTCCATAAACGGCTCCAGATAGCCAAGCAGCTGACCTAGCCGTATAACAGCCTGCCCGAAAGCAGTAATATTAGCAGAAAACTGCACCGCCGCATTGACATACATGGTAAAAGAACCCAGACTAGAACGTTTGCCAAACCAATCCGTAATCACACGCAAGCCTACATAACCATAGGAAACCGCCGCCTGCAGGTCATTGATAGCGC
>CAMWWS010000106.1 GCA_947178085.1 uncultured Lachnospiraceae bacterium
TCTTTTCCTCCTGCTCTTCCTCCGTTAAGCCGTTTGCCACCGCCCGTCTGCTGTTCTCCACCTCTTTTTCAGTCTTGCGCACAAACTGTTCTGTCTGAGAATCCCAAAGCAGATATGTGGGCTTCGTATAACCTTCCTCCTCCGCCTTTGTACCATTAAAATGAGCCGGCGCGCCGACCCTCATATCTGCATAGCCATCACCATTTAAGTCTGAAAACGTAATCGTATCCGGCAGTTCAATACTCAGAGATACTTGGCGCTCTTGCAGTACTTCGCCGGTCTCCATATCCGTCACTGTCATATCATAGGGCTCGTCCATACAATGACCATTCCAGAGATAGTAGCGAAGTTCCGCAGTCTCTTCCCTCGCAGACATTTCTTTTTCATCATCCTCCGCAAGCGAGAAGTGTAGGGAAAGCATCCTGCCGTCCTCCGTAAGCGGCAGCTCGTAATCAGCCTCTGCAAGCAGTCCAAAATACCGCCCAATCCCTTCGTCTCCGGTGGATTCCATATTCTCATCAATTCCACGAACCTCCAGAAAGTTGCGCTTCGGGTTCTCCAATTCGGTCAGCCGCTCATCATGGTCGACCCAGTACAGCCTTTCCTCATTCATCCCCGAGCTGAACCATATAACGCCATAGTACTGGAAAACATCAATAAACACATATTCCAGGGTTTCATCGTCGTCTTCCGAAGGTGCGTTCATCAGGGTAAGTCCATATGCCATTCGTTCCTTTACATAAAGATTGACCCTCGAGGTCCGACTTTGCACATAGGTAATCTCATAACCGTCTTCCTCTTTCTGTGTTTCCTGTATATAATATAACAGTTTCCCGTTGTCTGCGCGCCATGCTGACAGCGGATGCTCTTCCGTATCAAATCTTTTTTTCAGATTGTAATACAAATCAAGGGCGTGGTCATTCTCCGTCATAGGGAAGGTATAGTACAGAAAATGAAGCGGGTTCCTATCCGTTTCCTGCACAGCCGCCTCATTTAACACCGCTTCCATTTCCGCAAGAGAATCGTAAAACCGCCATGTCACATTCGCCTCTCCCTCGAATTGAAAAGCTTCCGGCTCATCCCACTTGGTTTCCAGCTTTTCTCCTTCATAATCTTTTATCGTAATTTCCGCGCTGGCATATGGGCTTGCGCTTACAGAAGTATGTTCATACAGATATCCGCTAAGCTCCTGCACCTCACAGCTGTAATGCTCCTCCGGCCATTCTTCCGGTTCTTCCTTTACTCCAGTGCTTTGCGGTGTATCATAATCTTCCCAGCCATCAGTATTCCCATCCACCATTCCTGACGGTGCACCGCAGGCCGCAAGCAACAAGCAAAGTGCAGCTATACCAATGATGCAGTTTATTTTGGTATTCTGATATAAATCTTTTGCCATATATATTGTCCTTCCAACATTTTCATCTAACAGTAATTGTACCATAGTTTCCTGTTACCGGATAGATTTTCCGGAAATGAAACAGGCAGAAAAAAGCCTCCAAATCAATCTTGACTTGAAGGCATTATTTGGATATTTATTTTACTGTCAGCTCCTACTCGACCTGCAGTATCTTATTGGTTTCGACAATCATATCTTCCACGTCTTTAGCAAGCTGTTCCAAATCCTCCATGGATTTTCTGATACGCTGGCTGTTGCTGGAAGTTGCCTGCACACCTTCGATTGCACCATTCGTCACAGGGATCAGTTTTTTTACAGTATCATCAAAATTCAGAATTACCTGATTAATGTTCTCAATCGCGTTTCTTATTTCTCCATCATTTTCCTTAGCATTACCGACAGATGATTTGGAGTTGTCGGAGAGTTCCCGGATATTAGAGGCCACAACTGCAAATCCGCGTCCGGCTTCTCCGGCTCTTGCGGCTTCAATGGCAGCATTTAAGGAGAGCAGATTAATTTTTCCGGCAATTTTTTCTACATTCTGTGTCATTTCATTGTATTTACCAATGCTTTGATTAATCGCTTTCATTGCCTGCGTGATATTCTGGTTCATTTGATTCAGATCTTCTATACGTTCTGATACACCTGACATTTCCTGCGAACTCTTGCTGCTCTCTTCCTGTATCTGTGTAGCTTCCTGTTTTACCGCTTCAATATTTCCATAAAGCTCTTTAAATACACGCATCAGTTCGTCGTTCATTGCCAGAACCTTTTCATTAACCTGGCTCACTCTATGGCGCTCTTCCTGTATGGATTTCATCATGAATTCATGACAGTTTTCCGGCGTATTCAATCCGCTTGCCACAGCGATTGCCATATCACGGCATGACCGGTAGCCACAGGAATGACAGTCAAAGTGTTTTTCCGCCTCAGTGTGTTTGCCCATCTGAGCAAAGGCATTTTCGATTTCCCGCTCGGTGACACCGGATTTAGTGGCATCGTATTGTTTGTATGTGCGTATGTAATCATTGAGGTTTAGTATCTTATCAAACTCGGCAAACTGTTGGTCTACTCCTTTTTTGGTAGTATTTGCCTTGCGCACCTTTCTGGCATGCTGTTCCACGCTATGCATGATGTTGTTCATGGCAAAACGCTGATAATGTACGCCTGTCGCAGGACCGCCGTTACACCCATCACCGCAGTTGAGCACATCAAAGAGATCAGGCTTTTCTGATTCTTGTAGTGTGCTGTATGTTTCCATATCATGATAAAGTGATTCTGTGCCTTCTGAAGTAATAATGTTCAAATTTGGTGCATGTATCAGCATGTTGACCATAAGACCACCGGGTTTTGGATAAATGGCGCCTTCCAGACCCTGTCTGTCATCAAATTCAAATTCACTAAATATTTTAACCTCTGGGAGTTTGACACCATTTTCCTCAAAGTAACATCGCAAATGTTCCATTGTGACATTGTAGTCCACAAGCCCTGTTTCACGAAACTCCTCAATCTTTGCAATACAAGGTGAAATTGCCGCTATTTTTCCTTTATATCCCAAAACCTTCTTCATATATACGGCAAGGCACAGCATAGGACTGTGAACCGGAGAGAGATTGGAAAAAAGCTCAGGTTTATGTCGTTGTACATAATTTACGACTGCCGCGCAAGGTTGTGAAATCAGCTTTTTCCCGGGATTTTTCTCCAGATATCGCAAATGTGCCCAAGTACAGATATCTGCTCCAAAGCTTACATCATATATCTGTTTAGCACCATGGTCATGCAGCCACTGAAGGGCATGACGCCAGCTTCCATCAAATGCAATCTTGATGGAAGGTGCAGCTATCAGCGCAATTTCCTGTCCCCTTTTCAAATCCTCGAGGAACTGCAAGGTATCATCAACATATGATCTTGCCTCATGCGAACAAGCCCTGATACATGCACCACACTTGATGCATTTTTCGTCATCTATTGTGATTTTTAATTTGCCGTTTTCGTCCATTCGAGCTACATTTGCATCCCCTACAGGACATGCACGTACACAGGCATTGCAGCCTACGCATTTATTAACGTCTACATTAATAATACTCATAATTTTAACTTAGTGAATTAATACACTATCCTTTCATTATATGATAAAGTTTCTTGTGCAGTAATCTTTTGTATAAATTGCACAATTTTATTATAAAAAACACAAACAAACATGTCAACATGTGAATATTTATAATAATACTTTCATTTTTCTACCCATAAATACACCCACAATCAGGTATTTCTTCCTCACGATAATTTATTCTTCTTTTTTCTGCATTACCTACTATACTGCTATCTACGCCTTTTTTCACAAGCTGACACACTCATTCAACGTGCCACGAGTGTGCAATAAAGATGCACCTTCCGTGACTTATTCGTTAAGTCTTGGATTCTTAAAATGACGCACTGGCTACTTCCAGAACCTGTAAAAAACGGCATACTGCACCCTCATTAATGCACCTGCCATAGAAAAGATAAAAACTGTATTCTTAGACGAGCCTTAGAATGGCTTCGATTTGATTTGAAATCTGCTCCTTACTATGGCACACCTTGCTACTTGACATTGTACCATATTTTGCATTTCCGAATATATTTTCCAGAATCAAAATGGGCAGAAGAAAGCCCCAAATCTGTTCGGACTTGGAGGCATTATTCCAGCCATCTATACTTCAAACGCTTTCATTTCTTCCTGCGACAACGGTCTTCCAAGTTGTTTTGATAACAATATTGCTTCTCTCAGACGATACACTTTACCGTCAGAAGGTGCTGTTAATCTTCCATCTGGCATTTTTTCACCAAATTTGTCAAATTTATCTATAATAGTCTTTTGTTTTCTCTCCGCTACTATCATATCATTCACACTCCTTAAAGTATTTGTTGATCAATGCAATAGCACCATATGAGTCAATATATAACGTATGCCAATCTATCATTTTTGCACTCAACTCTTTCATGTAATGCGATACTAAATCTGTCTTTGCAGTAAATTGCACATATCCTTCATTTCCTGCATCCCAACTAAGTTTACAAGCAATTGCGAATAAATGCGCACCTACACCTTTATACTTTCCGTTTCTTCCAACATTATTCGGTGCTGCCTCTACAATATCTACATGAGTATAATACTGTTCCCTGATATGCTTCAGTGCAATCATACCTTGCACTTCATCATCATTCTCCAGTAACAATTCATATACTTCGTACCCATTTTGGTGAGGAACACTCCAATCAAACTTCCAGCCTTGTTCTTTTAATTCATTTGCATCCTGCTTCGTAATCGTTCTGGCTACCAGACGATACTCTGTATCGCATTCTTCTCCTGTTTCAGTACATATCAAACAATCAGTCAATGTATCTATTAAAATATCAATTTCCATAGTTTACCCTCTTCTTTATTATAGCATATTTTATATACCAATTCATCACTTTATTCTTAAATGTATATATTCCCGGAAATTGAATATTTCTCTTTTAATTTTAAATTTCATCATGATTAATATTTCCGAATTAAAAATTTTAAAACTACTCATCATCCTCGAAAAAATCACTATCTATTTTTTTCACCTTATATATATACTCAGTACTTACACCAAAATCATGTTCTATCATAAGCTGCGCCAGCTTCTGTCCATCAATAAGTATGATATGTCTTTCATCTGCATATTGCTTTGCATCAGATGAAAATTTAGCTGTTGTTACAAATAATCCTTTTGCATTCTTTTCCGGAATCGCCCCACCAAACTTTTGCAGATCAGGTCTACCTACTGTTTTATCCATGTCATATCCCTTTGCTTGAACATAAATTACATCAAACCCCAATTTGTCTTGATATACGATTCCATCTATACCCTCATCTCTACTTCTCTGTGTCACTTCACCTCTTCCATACCCCATTCTTTCCATCAAACTTACAACAAGCTTTTCAAAAAAATCCGATGATTTTTGATGAATCTTTGTAAGCAGCTCATCTTTAAGAACTTTATTAAGTTCACTATGTACACGTTCCAATGTTTCTTGTGGAGTTTCGTCACTGTTGTCTGTAGTTATAGCTGTCTGTCCATTATTCGCTTCGCCACCTACAAATTCCACGAATGATGGAAATGTTCTTAGCGTATCATTCGTTATATTATTTACAGTATTTAATATCAGCTTGCCCTCATCGGTGATAACAAAATGCGCTCTTGATGGACTTTCAATCAATCCTGCTTTTTTTAGATATGTTCTACACCAGCCTATGCGATTATTAAATATTGTCTGCTTTTTACTAGGCAGGAATTCTTCAATATCAGACTTCGAAAGATTAAAATCTTTAATCACTTGTTCCTTTATGTCAATATAAGGATGCTCTTGTCCATCATCCAGCCCACGCAGGAATGATTTATACATTTCAAAATATTTTGGTATTGCCATTAACTTTTCCTCCATATACAACCATTATTATATCATTAATCTTTTCTCATTGCTATTTTTCTTCTCGACAACAACTATGCTTTTTCTACCCATAAATACACCCACAATCAGGTATTTCTTCCTCACGATAATTTATTCTTCTTTTTTCTGCATTCCCGACTATACTGCCGTCTGCATCTTTTCTCACAAGCAGACACACGCATTCCACGTGCACCGTCCCCCCAAACTGGTCCACCCCTCTTACTCTCTTCACCTCATACCCGCCATCCGACAGCACTCTCAAATCTCTCGCCAGTGTCGCTGAATCGCAGCTGACATACACAACCCGCGCGGGCTGCATCGCCAGTATAGTTTCCAGACACTTGTCGTCGCAGCCTTTTCTAGGTGGGTCCACTACGATTGCATCTGCATATATGCCTTCTTTTTTGTATTTATCAGGTAAAACTTCCTCTGCCTTCCCGACATAAAATTCCGCATTGGTTATTCCGTTTATGCGGGCATTCTCTTTTGCATCTTCGATTGCCTGCGGAACGATTTCCACACCATAAACCTGTTTCGCTTTCCCAGCAAGAAAAAGAGAGATTGTTCCTATTCCGCAGTACAAATCCCACACCGTTTCATTTCCTGTCAGCTCCGCATACTCCAAAGCGAGACTGTACAACCTCTCCGTCTGACCCGGATTGACCTGATAAAAAGAAAGCGGGGAAATCCGAAACTTTACTTCACCTGTTACATTTGCTCCGCTGTCTGCTGAATCCAAAATCCTGATACTGTCTTCTATATAATCCCTTCCCCACAACGTCCTTGTTTCTTTTCCCATGATGACATTATTTCTCTCAGTGTTGATATTAACTGAAATACTGACAATACGCCTTCCATCAGAGTCTATACCCGTCGGTCTTTCATCAAAATCTGTCCCCATCGCTATTTCGCCAAAGTCTATCTCCGTCAGCTTCCTCACCAGTTCTTCCTGCGCAGGGAGTTTTTTACCGTTGATTACCAGACATACCATGATTTCTCCTGACGCAAAGCCGGTACGGATTAAAATATGACGAACCAGACCTTCCCCCGACGCCTCATGATAAGCCGGAACATTATTTTCTCTCATATAGGACAACACGGTTTCCAAAATCTGTTTATTCTCTCGCGCACCCAGTGCACAATCGGTATTATGAATTATGTCATGTGTACGTCCTGCATAGAACCCTGTAATCAGATTATTGTTTTTATCATATCCCACAGGAAACTGCGCTTTATTCCGGTAATGCCATGGATTATCCATGCCTATGATTGGTTCCGTAACCGCATCCACATGCTCCGGCACAAAGCCTCCTATGCGAATCAGGTTGTTTCTAATCTTATCCTGTTTAAACTCAAGCTGCCTTTCATATGCCATCGCCTGAATCTGGCATCCGCCGCATTGTCTGTGGAAAATGCAACGTGGCTCAACACGAAAAGAAGAAGGTGTTATCACCTTCTCCAGTCGTGCGTATCCGTAATTCTTTTTTACTTTTGTAATCCTTGCTTCTACGACATCCCCTATAACAGCGTCTTTGACAAATAGGGCATAACCTTCTATCCTGCCGATTCCCTCACCGTCATTTCCTATGTCTTCAATTTCCACTGTAACTATGTCATTCTTCTGAAATTCCATATTTATTCCTTTATTCTATTACATAAATCACGTAATCTTTCTCAATGATACATGATTTACTGTGTAATCAATTACTATAAATCATTTGCACAATTCATATTCTTTCCTGCTGTTAATAAATTTTCAAATTATTCAGTTCATCAACCGCAATACCTTTTTCCAGCCATTGATAGCGGAACAAAGCATATCCGTCGTAACCCAGCTGTCTTGCAACTGCATACTGGTATGCCAGATTGGCATTGCCTGACGCCCAGCCCAAGTCGGTTTTGGAGGATGTTCCAACCCTGTAAAGAGCTAGCCCCACATAAATAGGAATATCCCGTTTGTTGAGACTAATCCATTCACTGCTCCGTTCTGTAAACATATTTTTTACTACGCCGTCCGATACATAGATATCAGTCCAGTAAATCTGTGGCATGATATAGTCGATGTATCCCGAATTGGAAAGCCATGTGTCAATATCCGCACCCTGTGCGCGTGCATTATCGAGATTTCCTGCCGGACTGATTCCAAATGTACAGTTAGGATTTACGGATTTAATCGTCTTGTACACCTGTGAAACCATCAAATTAACGTTTGCCTTTTTTGATGCAATATCCAGTTGATTCGCCATACCGGATACATAAAAATAATCATCAAAATGTATTCCGTCCACATTGTAATTGCTTACTATTTCCTTTACGCCATTTGCGATTAAGTCTCTTGTCTCCTGTCTTGCGGGATCGAGAGCCAGACAGATTTGTCCGCCCGAACTTTTATATTGTATCGTAAACGGAAGAAACATCTGATAATATGGCGTTGCCATGAAGCTAACGGTAGTCTCGGTATCGCGGGAAAGCCGATAAGGATTTATCCATGCCTCAAACTTCAGG
>CAMWWS010000107.1 GCA_947178085.1 uncultured Lachnospiraceae bacterium
CGGTCCTCGTTGCAGAGCAGAATCGGACCTTATTTTATTCATGTTGGCTAAATTCTTTACAGAAATCTTTGATTAGAAAAGGTGAGAGTTATGAATATTATATTACACCAGCCGGAGATTCCGGCGAATACGGGGAATATTGGGAGGACTTGTGTGGCGACGGGGACGGGGCTGCATCTGATTGAGCCGTTAGGCTTCCGGCTGGATGAGAAATCTATTAAGCGTTCGGGGATGGATTACTGGGAACATCTGGCGGTGACACGTTATATAAATTATCAGGAATTTCTGGATAAAAACCCGAATGCAACAATATGGATGGCAACGACTAAGGCGAAAAAGGTATATACGGAAGCCGCTTTTAAACCGGATGATTTCATTATGTTCGGAAAAGAAAGCGGCGGTATTCCGGAAGAAATTCTGGTGGAAAATGAGGAGCATTGCATAAGAATTCCGATGCTGGATGAGATACGCTCCCTGAATCTTTCCAATGCGGTTGCGATTGTGCTGTATGAGGCGCTCAGGCAGAATGCGTTTAGTAACATGCAGATACAAGGTGATTTACATCGTCTTCATTGGAAGAACTGATTACGTGATGATTAATCTTCTTCTTCTATTTCAGACTTCGGCAGCGAAAATATAAACTCGGAGCCAACACCTTCTGTGCTAATAACATTAATATGCTCGCCGTGAGCACGGATAATCTCTTTTGTAATAGCGAGCCCAAGACCCGTTCCTTTTTTATCTTTTCCGCGTGATATATCGGATTTGTAGAATCTGTCCCAGATAAGCTTCAGATTATCCTTCGGAATGCCTATCCCGGAATCTTTAACACTGACAAATATCTTGTTATGCTTTTCTGTTGTTTCCAGTTTTATTACAGAGTCGTGATGACTGAACTTAATTGCGTTATCCAATAAGTTATAAAGAACCTGCTGAATTTTTCCCATATCAGCAGAAACATACATTTTTTCTCCGGTTAAGACAAGTTCGATTGCTATTTTTTTCTCTTTGCAGGTTCCCTCAAAAGAAGCAGCTACGTTACGTATTGTTGTATTAATATCAAAATCTGTCCGCTCTAAAAGAATACCCTTGGTGTTTAAGTTGTTTAGTGTCAGCAGACTGTTGGTAAGTTTCGTCAAACGTTCGGTTTCATTCAAAACTATAGTGAGGTATTTTTCATTCATTTCGGGAGGAATCGTACCGTCCAGCATGGCTTCAAGATAGCCTTTTATAGAGGTAAGCGGTGAACGGAAATCATGAGAAACATTGGCTACGAAATGTTTCTGGTCATCCTCGGAACGTGCAAATTCGCCCGCCATATATGAAAGCATGGCAGCCAGATAACCCATTTCATCCACACTTTCCACGGAAAATTCGTAATGCATATTTCCGCTTGCGTATTGCTCGGTCGCCTCTGTAATTTTGCGTAGAGGAAGATATACCAGCTCTGTAAAGAAAATCAAAATTATCAGTGATAGCAGGAATAATATAATAAGCATAAAATAGGAAATGTTCAACATACTGTCTGAGGATGCCTGAATAATGCTCATAGGCGAGTGAATGACTACATATCCTCTCACCTTGAAATCAGATGTAATAGGCGCGAAAACACTGAGAGTATCTTCAGTGAAAGTATTGAAAAAATTACCGGTAGTATAATATGAACCTTCTGTGATAGTGGGATCAAAGTTTTCAATCACGACTTCATTTTCCACATCCATAGGGGTGGAAGAATCCAGTACCATACGCCCGGAAGGATTGATGATCCAGATAGAAGCATTCAGATAAACAGAAAGGGCGTCTATCTGGTCTTTTACGGCTTCCAAAGTAGTTTCGCTGTTATACAGATCGGAAGCATACGTATTTGCAATTAAAGTTGCTTCACGATACAGGGAGTCAGCTTTGTCTTTTTTCAGATGGTCCAAGGTCATGCTGGACACGAACGTAGCTACAACAACAAATCCAAAAAAACCGAATATTAAATATGCAAGGATGAACTTAATATACAAAGTTTTTCTCATGTCAATTTCGTCCTCTCATATACTTCTTAAGCCCTGACTTCAAATTTATATCCGATTCCCCAGATAGTAGCAATCTTCCATTTCTCATGATCATTTATTTTTTCGCGCAGACGCTTGATATGTACATCGACCGTACGTGTATCGCCTATATATTCGTATCCCCAGATTTGATCAAGCAGCTGCTCTCTGGTAAAAACGTGGTTGGGAGAAGCCGCAAGAAAGTAGAGAAGCTCCAATTCCTTCGGAGGCATTTCTACAGTTTGTCCCATATAGATAACTGAATAATTTGTCTGATTGATGATAAGGTCGGGATACTCCACGCATTTTACATCGGAAGCTTCGAGGGTTGAAGCAGCTGGCTTATAACGGCGCAGAACGGCTTTTACTCTTGCCACGAGCTCCTTGGAATCAAACGGCTTTTCCATATAATCATCAGCGCCAAGCTCCAGCCCCAACACCTTATCGAAAACTTCTCCCTTAGCGGAAAGCATAATGATCGGAAGAGAAGATTTGGTACGGACCTCGCGGCAGACCTGATAGCCGTCGATACCGGGAAGCATCAGGTCAAGCAGCATCAGGTTAGGCTCAAAACTTTTGACCGCCGTAAGTGCAGATTCACCGTCGTTTACTATCATTGTTTCAAAACACTCTTTAGTCAGATAGAGAGAAATGAGCTCCGCTATATTGTTATCATCATCTACGATTAATATCTTCTGTTTACTAACCATACTAAATATACCCCCTATTTTAGATAATCAGAACTTAGGGATAAAAACAGAAAATTTACTTCGTAAATTATCTGTACAAATAAGGTGCGATTTCGCTTGCGGTGAGCACCGTTTTATTTATTATTCCTAAGTTCGTGAATTCTATATAAATACTGCAATAGTAACCCCTGCGTCTCCCTCGCCGTATTCTCCCAGCCTGTAATCTTTAACGTATTTACAGCGCCGCAGATAGTTCTGCACGGCTTTTCTCAGGGCGCCTGTGCCTTTGCCGTGTACGATGCGCACGCTTGGCAGATGCGCTAGATATGCGTCGTCCATATATTTGTCCAGTTCTGAAAGCGCTTCGTCCACCGTTTTTCCAAGCAGATTGATTTCCGTCGAAACCGAATAAGATTTGGACATTTTTAGCTTGCCGGAACCTGTTCGATGCAATTTATCCACAGACACGTTTGTTTTTTCTTCAAGTAATACCAAATCGTCTAAAGACACTTGAGAGCGTATAATCCCGCATTGCACGAACAGTTTGCCGTTTCTATCCGGAAGAGAGTTTACGGTGCCTGTCAGTCCCATGGAAACAACTTTTACGGAATCGCCAAGCGATAATTGATTCGGCTTCAGCAGCTTATGAGTAGGCTTATCGGATGAGGACACGGACAACTTTGCATTTTTCTCGGAAATCTTATCCCGCACTTTCTGACGCGATTTTTCCAGGTCCTTCATGGAAGTATTTGTACCTGCTTTTTGGAAGGTGCGAATCGTTTCGTCCGCTAAATCCTTGGCATCCTGTAGTATCTGTCTGGCTTCCTCGTGGGCTTTATTTAAAATATGTTCCTTAGACTGATCGATTTTCTCATTCTTGGATTTGAGCCGTTCTTCCAGAGCTTTGATTTCCTCTTTATATGAAGCAATTTCCAAACGTTCTTTTTCAATTGTAACCCGGCTGTTTTCCAAATCGGTCAATAAATCTTCAAAACTTTCCTGATCCTTGGTAATATGCTTTTTAGCTTCTTCTATAATATAGTCAGGCAGTCCAAGCTTGGAAGAGATGGCAAAGGCGTTGCTCTTGCCGGGAATACCGATTAAAAGGCGATAAGTTGGACGCAGGGTTTCTACGTCAAATTCGCAGCAGGCATTTTCCACAAAAGACGTAGTAAGGGCATATACCTTAAGCTCGCTGTAATGTGTGGTCGCCATAGTGCGGATACCTCTGTCATGCAGATAATCCAGAATAGAGATAGCCAGCGCGGCGCCTTCCGTCGGGTCAGTACCTGCTCCCAATTCATCAAACAGACACAGAGAATCAGCATCCGCATTCTGTAGGATAGAGACGATGGATGTCATATGTGAGGAAAAGGTAGAGAGATTCTGCTCAATACTCTGTTCGTCTCCTATATCCGCATAAACTTCCGTAAAAACAGACAATTCCGAACGGTCGAGAGCCGGGATGTGAAGCCCCGCCTGTCCCATCAGTGTGAGAAGCCCTACTGTTTTCAGGGAAACGGTTTTGCCGCCGGTATTAGGTCCCGTAATAATTAATAAATCAAAGTCCATACCTAACTCAATATCGATTGGAACAACTTTCTTCTTATTCAGAAGAGGGTGGCGTCCCTTGCGGATACGTACGCGGCGCTCCGTGTTAAATACGGGCATGGTGCCGTTTTCATCCATGGCAAGAGAAGCCTTGGCAAAGATAAAATCCAGTGTTGTCATAAGCTTATGATTGTTTGCAAGCGCATCGGTATGCATACCGGCCTGAGCGCTCAGATCCGCAAGAATCACTTCGATTTCTTTCTGTTCCTTTATGGCCAGCTCTTTTAATTCATTATTCAGAGTAACGATGGCAGCAGGTTCAATGAAAAAAGTTGAGCCTGTGGAGGACTGGTCGTGGACCATGCCGGAGACCTGACCTTTGTATTCGGCTTTCACCGGAATGCAGTAACGATCGTTACGCATTGTGACAACAGCATCCTGAAGATAAGTGCGGCAGGAACCGGTTATCATGGAAGCAAGCTGTGAATGAATTTTTTCATTGGTAAGTGCCATGCTTCTGCGGATGTGTTTCAGGGTCGGACTGGAATCATCGGCAATTTCATCTTCTGATAAAATACATCTTCGGATTTCGTTAGCAAGAGGAGTCAAAGGCTCTAATCCGTTGAAGTACTCACATAGTGTATCTTCAGGCGTATCTTCTCTATCGCTTCGTCCATAAGCTTTAATTCTGTTTACATTTTCCAATAAGGCGGCTATGTTCAAAAGTTCGGGAATCGATAAGGAACTTCCGACTTCAAGCGATTTGATACACATACCCAAATCCTTATTACCGCCAAAAGAAGTAGAACCCTTTTTAAAAATACGGCTAAGCGCGTCTGCGGTCTCAGTCTGTGCGCGGTTAATTTGCTCAAGTTCGGTCATGGGTACAAGCTCTCTGCATAGTTTTCTGCCGGGCTCGGATGTCGCTTTGTCAACCAATTGCTCTATTATTTTGTTATATTCTAAAACGTGTAATACTTTACTGTTCATGTTGTGCCTCGCATATGTCGTTTGTAAATATCTTACCATAAACCTTGTAAATTTACTACGAAAAAGATATACTTAGTTGCAGGGAAGATATAGAAAGGAGCCAGTCTGTGATTATGGCCGATGACAGTTCAAACAAAACAGAAAGAACCGGTGCAGAAGAAGCGATAAAGGAGCAGGCAGAATATACGCCCTCCGTGCAGACTGATTTCCTGCGCGAAAAAATAAAGCAAAAGCCCGTAAACAAGAAAAAGCTGCTTCGCAGAACAATAATTACTGCATCAATGGCAGTAGTATTCGGTATTGTGGCATGCCTTACTTTTTTGATTTTAGAGCCTGTTATTAATAACTGGCTGTATCCTGAAGAACCTCCCGAAGAATTTCCTGAACTGGAAATACAATTTCCGGAAGAAATAGTTACGCAGGAAGAAGAGATGGGTCCTGAGGATATGCTGACGGAGGAAATGATAGAGGAAGAAACCGAGCCTGTTGAACTCGAAGATGCTCAGATTGAGGAGCTGCTTGCCCAGGTGAAATTTGGGCTTGACGAATATCAGGCGGTATATGATGAGCTTGCTAATCTGACAAAGAATATCAACCGCTCGCTTGTGACGGTTACCGGGGTTACTTCAGACGTAGATTGGTTTAATAATCCATATGAGAATGAAGCGAACGCTTCGGGAGTAATTGTGGCAAATAACGGGCGGGCTATGCTGATATTGGTAAGTATGAATAATATTAAAGGCGCAGAGAGAATTCTTGTATCTTTTTACGATAATACGCGGGCGGAGGTTGATCTGGTTCAAAAAGACGAGTCTACAGGGCTTGCTGTTTTATCAGTGCCGCTGACTTCCATTGAAAAAAGAACGATGGATATTATTGATATTGCGAGTCTGGGAAGCTCCAGTACAGGTAATCTGTTGGGAACTCCGGTAATTGCGCTTGGAAGCCCGACAGGAGCGAGCGGTTCTGTGAGCTATGGAATAATCACATCTGCCGGAATTACTGTCGATAAAGTGGACTCTGCATATAAAATGATATCCACAGATATATATGGGAGCCGGAGTGCAACAGGCGTAATTGTTAATTTGAAAGGAAAAGTTATAGGTATTATTGATAACTCTTATAATAGCAGAGACAGAGAAAATATGATTTCTGCTTACGGAATATCGGAATTAAAAAAGACCATAACAAAGCTGTCAAATAACCAGGCACGTGCTTATCTGGGAATTCATGGAGCTGATGTGCCGCGGGAAGCCAATCTGGAATCAGGGGTGCCGCTCGGTGCTTATGTCAAAGAGATAGAAATGGATTCGCCTGCCATGACAGCCGGAATTCAGAGCGGAGATGTCATTATCAAAATAGGGGATATGGAAATAGGTAATTATATTGAACTGCTAAATGTGCTTTATAATGCAATGCCGGATGATGTTATTGCGGTAACGCTGAAGCGTCAGGGAATGGATGGATTTCAGGAAATGAGGGTAGAGGTTACATTGGGGGAGATGTAGGATTTGGGCTACACTCGTGATTAGGAAATATTTACCTAAGAATATTATAATTAGGTATATTAAAATAGAGAAAGGAAAGTGCGGGCATTTTGCCTGAGGATTGGTGCAGATTATGAAATATATAAAGGATTTCAAAGAAGGGGACAGGATGTCCGACATCTATATGTGTAAGCATAAGCAATCAGCGGTCACGAAGAATGGGAAACCGTATGATAACGTGATTTTGCAGGATAAGACCGGAACAATAGATGCGAAAATATGGGATCCGAATAATGCGGGAATTGAGGAATTTGATGTCCTGGATTATATCGAAGTTCATGGAGATGTAATCAACTTTCAGGGAGCGTTGCAGGTTAATGTAAAAAGAGTAAGGTGCTGTAAAGAGGGAGAGTATGACCCGGCACAGTACCTTCCGGTCAGCAGCAAAAACATAGATGCTATGATGAAGGAGCTGCTTGAATATATCGATAGTATCCAGAACTCATATCTGAAAGAGCTGTTAAAGGAATTTTTTATAAAAGATGAACAATTTGTCAAAGCATTTCGCAAGTCGTCGGCGGCGAAGACAATACACCACAGTTTTATGGGCGGACTGCTTGAACACACATTAAGCGTAACTAAGATGTGTGATTACTACTGCCGACAGTATCCGCTTTTGAAAAGGGATTTGCTCATCAGCGCAGCAATCTGTCACGATATCGGAAAAACCAGAGAGCTTTCTCTTTTTCCGGAAAATGATTATACAGACGACGGACAATTTTTGGGGCATATCGTAATCGGAACTGAAATGGTAGGAGAGAAGATTAGAAAAATCTCCGGTTTCCCTAAGATTTTGGAGAATGAATTGAAGCACTGTATCCTGGCGCATCATGGGGAATATGAATTCGGCTCTCCGAAAAAGCCTGCGATTATGGAGGCGCTTGCATTGAATTTCGCGGACAACACGGATGCGAAACTTCAGACTTTTACAGAACTGATGAATAATACGACAGATACAGGCTGGCTTGGATTTAACAGACTGTTTGATTCCAATATCAAAGGAACCAGGATGGAATAGTCAAATAAAGGAAAATTGTTTATTCCAATAATATACTGTACGAAAGGAAAAATTATGAGAAACATATATCGAAAAATATTTACCTACTTACTATCAACTGCAATGCTGCTTTCATTTTTCATGGCATCACCGGTCGCCAAAATCAGTGTTCAGGCAGCTGATAATAAAAAGGCTTGTTGGATTTCCTATTATGATATCGAAGAATCCCTGCAGGATAAAAGTGAAGCGGCTTTTAGAAAAAAGGTCTCAGCCATGTATGATAATGTCATTAAATATGGAATGAATACTGTGATTGTACATGCCCGTGCTATGGGTGACGCTTTGTATCCATCCAATTACTATCCGTGGTCAACTTACATAACTACCG
>CAMWWS010000108.1 GCA_947178085.1 uncultured Lachnospiraceae bacterium
ATTTTATACAGTCTGCACCTTTATCATATTAGTCGTACCGGACATGCCGATCGGTACGCCTGATGTAATCACAGTTATATCACCTTTTTCCAACAACTCCATTTTTTCTGCTGCCTGAATAGCACTGTCAAATAAGTCAAACACGTCTTTTTCTTCCTTTAGAAGAATCGGGGTTACTCCCCATGCCAAGGCAAGCTGCCTGCATACTTTTTCAGTCGTCGTACAGCCTATAATATCGCTTTCCGGTCTGTATCTGGATATCATTCTGGCTGAATATCCTGATTTCGTAACTGTGACGATTGCTTTTGCATTTAAGTCGTATGCCGTAGTACAGGTTGCATGGCATATTGCATCGGTTATATTCGTATTAGCTTTTCTGTCGTGGGCAAAAAATCTTTTTTGATAATCAACATCCCGCTCTGTCCGCTCCGCAATTTTTACCATAGCTTTAACAGCCTCTATAGGATATGCTCCTGCTGCAGTCTCGCCCGAAAGCATAATTGCACTGGTTCCGTCATAAACCGCATTGGCGATATCCGTTGCTTCAGCTCTTGTCGGTCTGGGATTCTTAATCATGGATTCCAACATCTGTGTAGCAATAATCGCCTGTTTACCCTTTTCATATACCTTCTTAATAATCATTTTCTGAATTACAGGCACCTCTTCATAAGGGATTTCAACCCCCATATCGCCCCTTGCTATCATGATACCGTCAGACACATCTATTATTTCATCTACATTCTGAACGCCCAGCATGTTTTCAATCTTGGCAATTATCTTAATATCTTCGCCGCCGTTTTTATCAAGCAGTCTCCTAAGCTGCAAAATATCATCCTTATTCTGAACAAATGATGCTGCTACAAAGTCCACATCCTGCTCGATTCCAAAAAGAATATCCGCTCTGTCTATATCGCTTAAATATGGCATTGAAAGATTTACGTCCGGTATATTGATTCCTTTATTATTAGAAACCACGCCGCCGTTTATAACACGGCACACAATATTGGCATGTTCCACTTTCTCTACCTGCATCTCTATCAGACCGTCGTCAATCAAAACCTTCATACCTTTTTCAAGGTCTTCATAAAGGCGGTTATAGGTAACGGAAACCTTTTCCTGCGTCCCTTCGACTTCTTCTGAAGTTAAAGTAAACAGCTGTCCCGGGCTTAGAGTTACTTTCCCATCTTTGAACTGCTTTACCCTTACCTCAGGGCCTTTGGTATCCAAAAGAAGAGCAACCGGTTTTTTCACTTCTTCACGAATCTTCTTAACCATATCCATTCTTTTTTTGTGATCCTCATGCACGCCATGGGAGAAGTTGCATCTTGCAACATTCATTCCGGAAAGCATAAGCTGCCTCATTACGTCTTCGTTATCTGTGGCAGGTCCTAATGTACATACTATTTTTGTTTTGCGCATATTTAAAGTTCCTTTCTATAATTATTACATAGGTAATTGCAAAATTCACTTTTTCAAACAGTCCGTTGTACAATATATACAAATCAACGCAGGCACGCTTTCGCTGCATTGCTGCCAGTAGCGGTACATAAGGTGCCAAAATACGGCACCTAAGTGCCGACGGCGGCAGAGCACCTGCTTATGCTTTGTATATATTGCACAACTACATTTTTGAAATTGGGAGTTTCAAAATTGCCTATATCCGACAACCATGCCTTATATACCTATATATAATTTATATATAACCAATATAATTATACGCAACAAAAACGGGATTTGCAATAATATCCATCTTAACTGTCACCATTGCTTTTTAGAAACAAGTCTGATAGACTTTGGAAACAGAGGTGATTATTTATGGATAAATTAATTTTGATTTCCCCCACGACCGACTACGCACATGACATTGCCTGCTTCCGTACGGAAATTGAAAAGGCAGGAGATGCGGACAGTTTTGCCGGATGTTCACGGTTGGAAAACTTCAACCGTGTGGAGGACTGGATTGAATATGTGCACCTGAATCAATTCCCCGAAAATGTTTCCGAAGGGCATGTCCCTTCCAACGTCTATCTTGCTTTGCGGGAAACCGATAAAAAAATCGTCGGTATCATTGATCTACGGCACCATATACAGCATCCTGTCCTTGGTCTATGGGGTGGACACATCGGTTATACAGTAAGACCCTGTGAGCGTGGAAAAGGTTATGCCGCGGAAATGCTGCGACTAAATTTGGAAAATGCAAGAAAACTGGGGTTAAAAAAAGTTATGATTACCTGTCATCCTGACAATCCTGCCAGCGAGAAAACTATTCTGGCAAACGGCGGAGTATATGAAAAAACTGTCGAGGTGGACGGAGACCTGATTAAACGATACTGGATTACTCTTTAACCAATAATAATATAGAAAAGAATCGGCTCCGGTGGTGGAAGCACTGAAGCCAACTCTTTTCACATATACAAACTAAGGGATATAGGTGAAAGCTTATTCAACATCCTGCAATGCCGCGTAGTCCTCTTCTCCTGTACGAATCTTCACTACCTTAGCAACATTGTATACAAAAATCTTGCCGTCTCCGATATGCCCGGTGTAAAGAGCCTTCTTAACTGCATTGATAACCGCGTCAACAGGAATCTTACTGACAATTACCTCAACTTTAACCTTTGGAAGCAGTGTCGCATCCATTTCAACACCACGATATACTTCTCCTGAGCCTTTCTGGATACCGCAGCCCATAACCTGCGTCACTGTCATACCGGTAACGCCCAGATCGTTCATTGCTTTCTTTAACTGGTCATATCTGGACAATTTCGCAATTATTACCACCTTGTGCATTCCCGTTGAAGATGCCGGATATTCTGCTACTACGGGAACGGCTGCATCTTTTTGTACGGAAGAGGCAGCATCAAAGTCCTCTGTACCGAGACTTGTATTCTCATTAATATCCATTGTCATCGTATTGGAGATATCCATAATACTGAATCCTGAGTAAGCAGATGCAAGACCATGCTCACAGGAATCTAGTCCGACTATTTCTTCCTCTTCACTGACGCGAAGACCGACTAATGCTTTGATAATTAGGAATGCAATTGTTATTGTTACTGCCGTCCATGCTGCAACAGCTGCGAAACCAATCAGCTGTAATCCCAACTGTTTAAATCCGCCGCCGTAGAAAAGACCGACTACACTATCATTTCCGGGCGCGGATGTAGTTGCAAAAAGTCCGACTGCTATAGTTCCCCAGATACCATTCATACAGTGTACTGCTACCGCACCTACAGGGTCATCAATATGCAGCTTATAATCCAAAAGCCATACACCGAATATTACCAGCAATCCGGAAACCGCTCCGATAACCAACGCACCTGCAACATCAGTAACATCGCATGGCGCCGTAATAGCCACCAAACCTGCCAGAGATGCATTCAGACACATGGAAACATCGGGCTTGCCATATTTTACCCATGTAAAAATCATACATACTACGGTTGCAATGGCAGGAGCAATTGTCGTCGTCACGAAAACAGAACCCAACTGCTCTACGCTCGTACATGCTGCACCATTAAATCCATACCATCCAAGCCATAATATAAACACACCGAGGCATCCGATAGTAAGATTATGTCCGGGAATAGCGTTTACTTTAACTTTGCCATCCTTCTCTTTTGTGAATTTACCGATACGAGGTCCTAACAATTTCGCGCCAATCAAAGCTGAAATACCGCCAACCATATGTATCGCACAGGAACCTGCAAAATCATGGAAGCCCATCTGCGATAACCAGCCACCGCCCCAAATCCAATGTGCTTCAATCGGATATATCAATGCGGAAATCACTCCCGAATATATACAATAGGATAAAAACTTAGTTCTTTCAGCCATTGCTCCGGAAACAATTGTTGCAGTCGTGGCACAGAATATGAGGTTGAATACGAAGTTCGACCAGTCAAATTCCGCATAGTTTGTGAAAATATCAAAACCGGGGGTACCAATAAGACCAATCATATCTTCACCAAGCAGCAGACTAAAACCAATCAGTATGAATACAACCGTACCGATACAAAAATCCATCAGATTCTTCATCAGTATGTTACCCGCATTTTTGGCTCTGGTAAAACCGGTCTCCACCATGGCGAACCCGGCCTGCATCCAGAATACCAGCGCGGTTCCCATCAGAAACCATACGCCAAACACTTCACCGTTCACGGCACTCAAAATCTCTTCTGTCATAATTTTTCCTCCTCACATACAAAAATGTGGATACAATCAGCCATTTTAACAAGCTCCATTGCTCCACATTTTCATACAATATAAATTTTTACAATAAAACCCTCTCCTACGGATTATATTGTTATAAAGAAAAAAACGCCATGAATTTCTTCATAGCGCCTTTGCTCTTACAAGTTGTAAGTCTATCACCAATTATTTTGATTGTCAATACATTTTTTAAGCATCTTTCTAAACTTGACTTATTCTATGATATTCGGGTATACTGTATTATACTTGTCTTGATATCAGTCTATGGAAAGGAATAATTTTTATGATAAAGATAGCATTATGCGATGATGATTTATCTGCATTAAATGAAGTCAGCGCTCTGATTGATCAGTATCGTACAGAACGCAATCAAGAAATTGAATACACCACTTTCCACAGCTCTTTGGAGTTATTGACTGAATTCGAAAAAGGCGTCATTCCGGATATTTTGTTCCTGGATGTTATCATGCCGGGAGAAGACGGCATTAGTGTGGCAAAAGAAATACGCCAATATAACGACATTGTCAAAATAATTTTTCTTACATCATCCTCTGAATTTGCAGTGGAATCTTACACTGTCGGAGCATATTTCTATCAGGTAAAGCCCATATGCGCAGAGGATTTTTTTAATCTGATGGATTCAGTCATCTCTGAATTTGAAGAAATACAACAACGCAGTCTGATAATTAACAGTAAAAGCGGTATCACCCGAATCAGCCTGACAAAGCTGGAATACTGTGAAGTAATAGGACGTACTTTATTTTTTCATTTAGAAAACGGAAATGTAGCTGAAAGCAATGGGAGTATGGATGAGCTGTGCGGCAAGCTTGCTGATTACGATAACTTTATGCGCCCACATCGTTCATTCTTAGTAAACATGGAATATATCCAAAGCATATCCTACAAGGCTATTACAATGAATGATCTGGCGAAAATTCCTATTCCACACGGAAAGTGTTCCGAGATAAAAAATAAATATCTCGAATATGCATTCAGCAGAAAACAGGTATTTATATCATGAACAGCATATATTTGATTAATTCTATTGCAGTAGCTGCCTTTGGCATGATTCTGTCAGCGGCATTTTGTGATATTCTATGGACATGGCGAAAACGTCTGATTATAGCTGGCAGCTTAGCTGTAAGTCTATCAATTCAGGGATTGATATATTTTCTGATCAGCCCTGATATAGTCGTATACATTTATCCGCTTATCACGCACCTTCCCCTTATTATAGTGCTTTATATCCTCAGCAGAAAAATCCTATGGTCTACAGTTTCTGTATTAACGGCATATCTATGCTGCCAGACCCGCCGCTGGCTCGCACTGCTTATTGTCACCATTTTTTCAGGGGACCTAATAACGCAAGATTCGGCTGAGGTAATTCTGACATTGCCAATACTATTGTTATTACTGCGGTTTATTGCGCCTTCCGTACGTTCTGTCTCACATAATACAATTTCGGCGCAATGGCGATTCGGTCTGGTTCCTGCATTATATTATTGTTTTGATTATTTGGCGAGCATATACACCAACCTGCTCTTGGAAGGCACTCTTGTTGTTGTGGAATTTATGCCGTTTGTATGCAGCGTTGCATATCTGATATTTATAGTCTATTCTTCAACAGAGGGGCGGATACGTCTCCAGCTCGAACAAACACAGGATGTTATGAACCTGCAAATTTCACAGGCTGTCCGTGAAATTGAAGCTCTGCGGGAGTCACAACATAAAACCAGAACTTACAATCACGATTTGCGTCATCATTTGCAATATGTTTCTTCCTGCATAGAAAACGGGCGTTATGAGCAGGCACAGGGGTATATCCATGATATCTGCTCGGAAATTGAAGCGAATAAAGTAACGATCATCTGCGAAAACGAAGCGGCAAATTTAATTTTTTCCACATTTGTTGAACGCGCGAAAACTTCAGGTATTCCGATTACAATAGATGCGGCGCTTTCACAAAACATTTCTATATCCGAAAACGATTTATGCGTTCTGCTGTCTAATGCATTAGAAAATGCCCTTCATGCATGTCAGAAGCGAAAAGAAAAAGGCTTATCCGGAACAATTGATGTCTCTGCATATGAAAAAAACGGTAAATTATTTCTTCAAATTATCAATTCATGTGATGCAGATATTATATTTCAACATGATATCCCTGTCACGAATGCGCATGGACACGGAATCGGTGTACACAGTATCTGTGCCGTTGTGAACAAATATGACGGTATATACAGTTTTTCAGTCAAGGATGATAAATTTATTTTGCGTGTTTCTCTTTAATCTGATTGTCGATTCAATTCAATTCATAGCCGATTCACGACATAACATTCCTTTTGTCAGGCTGTTATGATACACTGTCTGAATAATGATGAAATACAAAATATTCGACACAAGCGAGGGTATCAGATATAGTGGAAAAGAAGCTGAAAATGAATTTAAGAAGGAATAGTTTTTTCTGGGCTTTACTCAAAATTAATATGCTTCCGCTTATACTATTGACATTGGTGATTACTGCTTTTAGCGCCATACGGTTTGCTGCATCAATGAATGTGGAAACTAAAAACGGTCTGGTAAATTTGTGTCACACGGTTACCAATTTATACGACACTGTATATGAAGGGGATTATCATATAGAAGACGATGGAAACTCCGTACAAATGATGAAGGGAGAACACCTTCTAAATGATGATTTTTCTATTATTGACTCCATTAAAGAAAAGACAGGTATCGACATCACTTTTTTTAATCAGGATACCCGGGTGATTACTACTATTCAGACCAATGATGGCGTCAGGGCAATTGGCACAAAGGCAAATGATACGGTTGTCAACGACGTGTTAAACGGCAGCCAGCCGCATTTTTATTCCAGTACAATGGTAGAAGGCGTTCGATATTTTTCCTACTATGAACCGCTTTATGCAGCCAATGGAAGCTGTATAGGAATGATTTTTCTTGGAAAGCCCTCCGCGGAAGTAGAACGTCTGGTTTATAATTCGATTAAGCCTACCATAATATTCGGTATACTCACAATGCTGATTGTATGCCTTATAGCGACACGCTTTTTCAATAAGCTTGTCAATGCAATCCAAAACATGGATAAATTTATACTGACTATAGCCAATGGTGAACTGCATACGAAGTTAGATGCGGATATTCCGGAACGAAAAGATGAACTCGGGCAAATGGGACGTAATCTGATCAAAATGCAGCGTTCGCTCCGGGAACTGGTGGAACAGGATATACTAACCGGATTATACAACCGGCGAAGCGGCGAAAAACTACTACGACGGACATGTGAAAACTATCGTAAAGACGGTATACCTTTCTGTGTCGCTATCGGCGATATAGATTACTTTAAGAATGTCAATGATACTTATGGTCATGAATGCGGAGATATAACACTAGCAAAGATATCTGAGCGAATAAAGGAACATATGGATGGCAAGGGATTTGTCGCCAGATGGGGCGGGGAAGAGATGCTGCTGGTATATGATAATATGCAGCTGGATACGGCAGTTCAATGTATACATGAACTGCTGGAAGAAATTCGTGCCCAGCGCATTACATATGGCGATACGGCCTTCGGAGTCACAATGACTTTTGGCATCACGGAAGGCAATGACGGAAAAGTGGAGCACATCGTGCGTGATGCAGACGCAAAGTTATACGAAGGAAAAAACAACGGACGCAACAAAATTGTATATGAAATGAGTTAAGGCATCCTGTTAAAGATGCCTTCTTTTCACTCTCTCCTTTTGTGCATGACTTTTCGCTACATTGGTCAATAGGCTATAAGGAATTCTCTCAGGAACCTTCTAGAGCCTTTCCGGTTCCGGATATTCCACACCGAAAGTATCAACGGTGACAGTCTGCATTACCTGCTCTTCCAGCGGTCTGTCATTATAATCGGTATTTGTTTCAGCGATGCGGTTCACCACATCCATACCTTCTATCACCTTTCCAAACGCT
>CAMWWS010000109.1 GCA_947178085.1 uncultured Lachnospiraceae bacterium
CTGTGTATTTGATTTATTCTTTGGCACCGATTATCATTCCCATCTGGGGACAAGACGTGCAGGAATGGTGGTTTATGATAAGGAAAACGGTTTTAACAGAGCTATCCACAACATCGAAAATGCACCTTTCAGAACCAAATTCGATAAAGATGTAAATGAAATGCACGGACATTTGGGTATAGGCTGTATATCCGATTATGAGCCGCAACCGCTTATTATCCGTTCGCATCACGGTACATATGCCATTACGACTGTCGGCAGGATTAATAATAAAGAAGAAATCGAAAAGAAACTTTTTCAAAGTGGCCACGCACATTTCATGGAAATGAGCAGTGGGGAAATCAATGCCACCGAACTAGTGTCCGCCATAATTAACCAGAAGGATAATCTTATAGAAGGTCTGCAATATGCCCAAGAGGTAATTGACGGTTCCATGACCATACTGCTCATGACACAAAAAGGCATCTATGCTGCAAGAGATCGTCTGGGCCGTACACCTGTGGCAATCGGTAAAAAGGATGAAGCTTTCTGTGTTTCTTTTGAAAGCTTTGCTTATTTAAATCTGGGATACTCGGACTATAAAGAGCTTGGTCCCGGTGAAATAACAATTGTCACGCCTGAAGGAATAAAAACACTGGTTTCTCCCGGCAGTGATATGAAAATATGCACATTCTTATGGATATACTATGGCTATCCCTCTTCTTCATACGAGGGAATAAGCGTGGAAAAAATGCGTTATAACTGCGGTTCCATGCTTGCAAAGCGCGATGATGTAAAACCGGATATCGTCGCAGGCGTGCCTGATTCCGGAACAGCTCACGCAATCGGATATGCGAATGAATCCGGCATTCCTTTTTCACGGCCTTTTGTAAAATATACGCCTACATGGCCGCGTTCATTCATGCCTACCATACAGAGCCAGCGGAATCTGATTGCAAAAATGAAGTTAATTCCGGTACACGACCTGATTAAAGACAGACGGCTTCTGCTCATTGACGATTCTATAGTGCGTGGAACACAGATGCGTGAAACGACGGAATTTTTATATCAGAGCGGCGCTAAAGAGGTACATATCCGTCCTGCCTGCCCACCACTGTTATATGGCTGTAAATATCTGAATTTTTCGCGTTCTACGTCCGAAATGGAGCTGATTACCCGTCAGGTCATCAAAGAAATAGAAGCTGACAACAAATATCCGAATCTGTCCGCATATGCTAATCCGGACTCTTCAGAATATCATGATATGCTGGAAAAAATAAGAGAGAAGCTTAATTTCACTTCTCTGCGTTATCATCGTCTGGATGATATGATTGCCTCTGTAGGCATAGACAAATCCAAACTCTGTACATATTGCTGGGATGGCCGCGAATAGCCATCCCATATTTTTACTATTTTAAAAAGCCATTGATAATCTGTTCTTCCGCCTCTGCCTCCGTCAGTCCAAGAGTCATCAGCTTGATAATCTGCTCTCCGGCAATCTTACCGATAGCCGCCTCATGAATAAGCGCCGCATCCACATCATTTGCCTCAAGCTGCGGAATCGCTGATATTCTGGCATTATCCATAATAATTGCATCACATTCCGTATGTCCGCTGCAAGGCACATTTCCTATGATACGGGAATCAAATTTCTGGTATGAAGTATCTTTTGCCACAGAACGGGATACAACATCCGCGCCTGCTCCTTCACCAATCAGTCTCACCTCATAGCCGCTTACAGCCTGCTGCTCCCCATGTGTCATAAGGCGTTCACGTACAATAAGCTTGGCGCCCGCTCCTACTTCAGCTATTGTCTTACGCTCGGTTGAATCCACTCCTTTAATCTGCACCATCTCCATTTCCATGAGGCTTCCTTCTTCCATGTAGACTTCCGTTACGGGATTCAATATCCGTTTTCCTTTGCCGTCTCCGGAACCGTAATGCTTCTCAACATACTTTACTTTGGAATTTTTACCCAGATAAAAGCGGTGAATGCCGTCATGCTGCGAATCCTGCCCGCCGCAGTTGTCTATGCCGCAGCCTGCTACGATTATAACATCCGCATCCTCACCTATATAAAAATCATTATACACGGTTTCCTTTATGCCGCTCTGGCTCAAAACAACCGGAATATGAACGCTCTCGTTCTTAGTTCCCGGTTTAATGCGGATATCAATACCGCTTATATCCTGCTTGGATACAATATCAATATTTGCCGTGGTATTTCTCGCCGCCATCTGCCCGTTTGCACGAATATTATAAGCGCCTTCCGGTACTTTATGCAAGTCCGCCACTTCCTCCAAGAGGCGTTTTTGTATTGTGTCAATCATATTAATTCCCATCCTTCCTCAACCTGCGAGTTTATGTGCACAAGACATCTGCGATGTCTGCACAAACTTGCGGTTGAAAAATCTCTGATTTTTCAACCTTTTAGTTCATTACCCGTGCATGGATTAATCGCGGAAGGAGTTCCTAAAAGCTTGGGCAGAATAGTCTCTCTATCTCCCTTGTCTGCAATCCTGCCGTCTGCAATCACTATAATCTCATCTGCGATATTCAAAATCCTCTCCTGATGCGAAATAACGAGAATAGAGCCATTACGATTCTTTTTCTGCATCCGCTCAAATACGTGTATCAGATTCTGAAAACTCCAAAGGTCGATACCTGCCTCAGGCTCATCAAATACGGAGAGTTTGCTTTCGCGCGCTAAAAGAGTCGCGATTTCAATACGCTTCAATTCTCCTCCCGAAAGGCTTGCATTCACCTCGCGATTGATATAATCTCTGGCACAGAGTCCTACTTCCGAAAGATATTCGCAGGCATCGGAAGCTGACAGTTTTCTGCCTGAAGCAATTCTAAGCAGGTCTAACACCTCAATCCCCTTGAACCGCACAGGCTGCTGGAAGGCAAAGCCAATTCCCAGACCGGCTCGCTCTGTAATACTCTTATCGGTAATATCTACCCCATCAAAATAAATGCTCCCGGAGGTTGGTTTCTCAATTCCCGCAATAAGCTTTGCAAGAGTAGATTTTCCGCTGCCGTTAGGTCCGGTAATTACCACGAATTTGTGCTCATCCACTGTCAGGCTGACGTCGCGGACGATTTCCTTATGACTGTCTGCTCTATCTTCGTCGGATACTTCAAATGATATATTCTTAAGTTCCAGCATTTTTACACCTCATTCCAGATTCAGCTTCTTTGTCATCATGTATAGATTAATGAGATACATTATAACCGCCATAATCACCAATAACAGTAATATCAGATTCATTGTCGGCATCATAAATCCGAATATAGTGGTTTTTTCATGGCTGCCAACCTTACTCATCATTCTTCCATACATAGGTATCATGGCAAAGCGCATCAATATCTGCATAATAAATTGCACAACAAAGTACGCAATGATAGCTCCTATAACGCGGTGTTTCGCATATAGCTGCCCGAGCGATACACATCCCAGAACTGTAACGATATTTGAAATTGCTGCGATAATATAATAAACAATCATATATGCAATATATGAGCCAAGGCTAATGCCAAATACATCTTTAAAACTACCAAAAAACGATGAAAATTCTTTAAAAAACTCCCGACGGGCTTCTTCAATATTGCGAAAGTTCTTATAACCTTCTTCTGTCAGAGCAATGGATACAATATGGTTTATACCCACATTTATGATAATAAACATGGTAGCTGCCACAGCTAAAGTCATCAGCATAACTGCAATAAAAGAAGAAATTATTTTGACATTCAGTATCTTCTGTGTAGAAACCGGAAGCGTATGCGTCAGGTATCCATTATCGCTATAACAGGTTTTATAAAAACGGATTGCTATGACTAACACTACCCCCAATGAGCAGCCTATAATTCCAAAATAGTACAAAAATATGGAAAGTATGAGTGAACTCACGGAAAATCCCCTAAATGCATCATCATACTGTGGATTAATAGATAATAAGACGCCGCAAGTCAAAGCTGTAGTTCCGACCAGTACAATCAGCATTATTAGTATAGGGAAACGAAAACCCTTCCATTCATACTTAAAAAGTTTTCCTAACATGAGTACACCTCCCTGAAATAAGCGTCTACCGATTTTCCCATCTGCCCTCTGATTGATTCAACGGATGTATACATCATAATCGAACCATTTTTCATGAAAATCACATCATTAAGTATATTTTCTACATCTGATATCAGATGAGTAGACAATAGAATCGTCGAACCGGGGTTGTAGTTGGTAATAATCGTACGCAAAATATAATCTCTTGCAGCAGGGTCGACGCCGGCAATCGGCTCATCAAGTATATATAGTTCCGCATTTCTGCTCATAACAAGTATCAGCTGCACCTTTTCTTTAGTGCCTTTTGACATCGTCTTTATGTGGGCCTCCATATTTATGCCGAGAGCGCTGAGCATCTGATAGGCTTTATCCGGTGAAAAATCTTCATAGAAATCTGCAAAGTATTCAACCACCTGGCTTACTTTCATGCTATTGTCCAGATAAGTGCGCTCAGGAAGATAAGAAATAATCTTCTTGGTTTCTGCACACGGATTCATACCGTTTATGAGTACACTTCCACTCGTCGGCGCCAGCAGACCGTTTATCATCTTTATTAATGTAGTTTTACCGCAGCCGTTGGGGCCAAGCAGGCCGATGATTCTTCCTCGTGGTATAATAATGCTCATGTGACATACAGACATATAGCTGCCCATGCCCGGATACCGTTTGCAGAGGTCGTCAATCTGCAAAAGCGGTGCGGTTGGGAAAGCATTATTTGTATACATAGGATTCGGTTGTGTGTAAAGCGGAGTGTTGTTATCCATCCTTTTTCCTCCTGTTCTGTATTATATGATTAGTCAGCTAAAAACTTTTGTAAAGTTTCCATCAGTGTCGGAACATCAATCGGTTTCGCCACATGGTCGTTCATGCCTGCGTTAAAGGCGCGTTGTCTATCTTCCTCAAAAGCGTTGGCAGTCATTGCTACAATAGGGATATTTGCCTTGGCAGGGTCATCTAAAGCACGGATTCTCCGAGTAGCCTCATAGCCGTCCATCACCGGCATCTGAACATCCATAAGAATCAGGTCATAGGTTCCCGCCTCCACCGTCTTAATCCTTTCGACAGCTTCCGTTCCGTCATCCGCCGTATCTATAATCAGACCGACTTCTTCCAGAATTGCCCTGGCAATTTCCTGATTTATTTCATTGTCTTCTACCAGTAGGATTTTTTTACCGGAAAGAAGCTGTGTGGACATCTCCTGTTCCTCGGTCTCCTCCGTCTCTCTGTACGGTGCCGTCAAAATCTCGCGCAGTTCTGACATAAACAACGGCTTGGAACAGAACGCCGTGACACCCGCCTCTTTTGCTTCCTCCTCAATATCGGCCCAGTCATATGCCGTAAGGATAATAATGATTGCCTCATCCCCAACGATTCTGCGCAGACGTCTGGCTGTCTCGACACCGTTAAGATCCGGAATCAGCCAGTCAATCAGAAACACGCTAAAGGGATCATTTTGTTCCAAAGCAAACTCCGCCCGGATGACCGCTTCCTCTCCACGCGTTGTCCAATCAGCCCGCATACCAATGGATGAAAGCATTTTACTCACGCCGGTGCAGGTATGGGCATCATCATCTATTACAAGCGCGCGAAGATCTTTAAGCTGCTCTATGTATTCCATATCATCATCGTCATCGCTTTTTACACGGAACCGGAAGGAAACCACAAATTCTGAGCCCTTCCCTTCTTCGCTGGTAACGGTAATCGTTCCGTTCATCATGTCAACAATATTTTTGGTAATTGCAAGTCCCAGTCCCGTTCCCTGAATACCGCTGACGGTAGAGGTCTGTTCCCTCTCAAATGGCTCAAACACATGCTCTAAAAATTCTTTGCTCATACCGATACCGGTATCCTTAATCCGAAACTGATACGAAGCGTATCCCTCCTGCTCATCATCTGTCTGAATAATATGGACGCTGACGCTTCCACCGGACTTAGTATATTTCATGGAGTTGCTGAGGATATTCAAAAGCACCTGATTCAAGCGAAGTTTGTCACAGATAATCGTCTCATTTGTAACATCCTGCGTATCAATATAGAAAGAAAGCTGCTTTGCTCTGACATCTGATTGTACAATGGTTTTCAGGTCATGCAGAATTTCCGGAAGACTCGCCTCTTCCTCTTCAATCTTAACTTTTCCGCTCTCAATGCGGCTCATATCCAGTATATCGTTAATCAGACTCAGCAAATGCTTGCTGGATGTAAGAATTTTACCGAGATAACTTTTTATCTGTTCCTGATTCTCAATATGACTTACCGCCAAAGTTGTAAATCCGATAATTGCATTCATCGGAGTACGGATATCATGGGACATATTGTTAAGGAATGTAGTCTTGGCAATGTTCGCATGCTGCGCTTCCGCAAGAGCCTCCTCCAGAATTACCTTTTGTTCCTGCTCTTTGCGGACAATTTCATCAATATTCCTGAATCCAATAAGGAAAAAGTCACCTCTTTGTATGCCGCTTTTGTTCTCTGCCAGGTCTGCAACACAGGTGAATTGATAAATATGTATTGCTTCCTTGTCCAGTACCCTATAGGTTCCTGAATATTCCGTAACGGAATTCAGTTTCTCTACTATTCGTTCCAACGCAAGAGCCTCAGCCAGTTCCTGTCTGTCATCGGGAAAAACACAGTCGTTTATATATCGCTGAATGAGCTCATCATAAGAAAATTCTTTTTGGAAATCCTGTTCTAATCCGTCAGAATCATGTCCGGTCATTTTTATAATTCTGGCAGCCGCTTTTCTTGCATTGACTCCATAGACATTAAGATAATCGCGGCTTAATGCGTTTACAATAGCAAGCTGCTCTTCCAGCTTCTGATTGGCATGTTCTGTGGTATCAAGAATTTTTTGTCTCCACTGCGCGCGCAGTAAAAGGATTATAATTATACCAAGACCTATTGCGAACAGCATCACCACTAATACCGTTAACCACGGATGAGCCTGCATATACTGTCTGAGCGACACATTCATAAGCGCATTTGCGGTATATTTTGTGATAATCTGGTTCATTGAATCATCCGACATCTGATGGATGCATTTGTTCAATATGGTAATCAATTCATGATCACAACTGTTTCTGACATACATTTTAAAGTCAAAGCTCATGGAATTGATTATGCTGAATTGCAGTGAAGCCGTAGGATCTTCGTTTACAAACGATTGTGCCGTATAGGTATAAACATACGTGGCATCCGCATCTCCTGCAAGAACAGCTTCCAAAGCGTCTTCTCTGGTTGAATAGCTCAAAACCCGGGCATTTCCTATCAAGTCTCTCTCAATAGGCATGTCGCCCTGCGCATCTGCCACAGCCAAAGTATTAATCTCACCGTCGAAGTCTTTTCTGGTCACCAGTGCCATACCTGTGCTCATATAAGCTTCCGTATAAAATCCGCTGATTTGGTGATTCTCAGCTCTACCATGGAACTGCCTCCAGTCAATGACTACATCCACACTGTTATTATTCGCAAGATTGTAATAGTCCGCCCGGTTCTCCGGTACCACAATTTCATAAGGCAGTCCGGCAAGTTCCATGAGGCTTGCAAAATATTCCGGCAGAATACCTTTTAATTCACCGTCCTCCACATAGGAATAAGGCTTTCTGTCACCCATAGAAGTAACGGTAATCGTTTTCTTTCCGGAAACTACGTCCTGAATATAGGCAAGCTCCCTGTCATTAAAAGAAAAACCGGCGGCATGAATATTTCCATAATATTTATAATACAGGTTATTTGACCAATCTCCTTCATTGATATTCATCTGATCAATGGCATAATTGATTTCGGCAAGCAACTCCTTATCATCTTTTCTGACAATAGCGTAAAAATAATCCGTTTCAATCACGTCCAGCGTTTTTTCATTTTCCGGCTTTCGCAGATTACTGGAAAGAATAGCGTCAATCTCCCCGCTTTGTAAAGCTGCCGCCATCTGAGCGGCATCTGCATACTCTACTGCCTGATAAGAGAAAGCATTCTCCTCTGCGAATTCGTCAAGACTCATATTCTGGCTGCTTCCGGGCACAATGCCCACTTTCATACCGATATAAGAGCCATAATTGCCGGTGCGCACGCAGGTATTATTTGCCCGGATGGAA
>CAMWWS010000110.1 GCA_947178085.1 uncultured Lachnospiraceae bacterium
ACGTTGTATTAACGTTTGCGATGTTATTACCGATAACATCCATTCTTGTCTGGTGAGTCCTAAGACCTGCTACACCAGAGAAAAGTGATCTCATCATAATGAATGACCTCCTTGTGTGGTGATGCGCCGTAATGTTCCCTCTGTCATTCAGGAACGTAAGCCCCCATAAAGGTCCGGCTAAATTATAACGGCTCCATCAATGTTTGTGTATACGTTTTCGTCTGCGTCTGTCTGATCCATCGCCGTGATGACCGTGTTATTAGGTACATTCACAATAAATGCAAGTGAATCGACAATAACTAATGAATCGTTTATTCCCTTCGCACCGGCTCTCGCCATGCCCAGATTCAGGCGTTCTACCTGCTCCTTAGTCAGCTCAATATTCCTGTCCGCCAGTCTGCTTGCTGCATGTTTGGAAAATTTTACTTCGTGCGTTTCCGGCTTTATAGTCTTCTGTGATAAAATATCCTGATACTTAAGTCCGTCCGGCGAAACATCATCCTGCATACGGCTGCTGCGGTTTTTGTTTAAATATTGATCCTGTAACTGCTCGATGGAAAGAAATTGATTATTCTGAATCTTCATAACCGTTCTCCTCCTTGAGATAACTGCGTATCCTTACTGTACAGCTTCAGCGCCGCTTCCTTCTTCGTTATCTTCATCAGCATCCTCGCCATCTTCGGTCTTATCAGTCTTATCGGTTCCTTCGGTCTTATCGACTCCTTCGCCCTTTTCCTCTTCCGGCTTCTTATTTTCCTCTTCAGCCAGCTTAATCTCTTCCATTCTGTCTACGAGCTTCTTAAGACCTTTTACATAATCATCCGTGATAAACTTCTTCTCGTAATCTGACATACCCTGATACATCTCGTTCACCTTAGTAACCGCTTCTTCATCATCAATAGTAAGAAGTGCAGGTACCGGAAGTTTATTATAAGCGTTAAGGAAATCTGCTGCCAGATAATAAGCCGACAGATATTTCTGGTCTGCTACGGTATTCAAATCATCCATTGAATACAGTTCTCCGTTGATAGACAAAAATGCCTTATTGCCTTCATATCTGACATAATCCACATTACCCTGTACAGTAGTCGTCCTGCCTGCGCTGTCCGTTACATCCAACAGTACCGTCTGCCCTACCAGACCTGAAGCTCTTGCCAGTTCCAGAGATGCGCTCATATTCTGCATCTGTTCAAGTTCTGAGAATGTAGCATACTGTGAAACATATTCCGTATTGGAAGTAGGCTCCAAAGGATCCTGATATTTCATCTGAGCTACCAGAAGCTGTAAGAACTGATCTTTGTCTACTGTGGAATTGTTCTTTTTACTTTTTTCCTTCGCCAAAGAAATCGCTGAATCAGAATCAACAATTTTTCCGTCTTCTACTTTTCCTATCATGTATTGTGCTCCTTTCTTTGAATGTGTCTGTTATGCTGTGAAATCTACCGTGTTGCCGTTTTGCGCCATCATCTGCGCGGTGATTCTGTCAGAATCTTCCATATCTTCAGGAAGTTCTTCCAAATCAAGCTCGTTTAAGTTGATTTTTCTACGATTCTTCTTGTTGCTGTCTGCACTTTCGCCTGCATTTTCTCCATTACCGGAAAAGTTCTGGTTGAACCGATAATCTGCTACTGCAACTTCAACTGCATCAACCTTTAAGCCCTGCTCATCGAACTGAGTCCTAAGCTGCACAAGCTGGCTTTCTATCGCTGCTTTGACTGCTTCATTCTGTGTCGTGAACTGTGCAGTAATCATACCGTCCTTAGCCGTAAGCTGAATATTTACGCTTCCAAGACTCGCGGGATGAAGCTGCAATTCCAACTCCTGAACATCCGCTTTCAGATTAAGCTTTATATACTCTCCAATCTGATTCATTATGTCCTGTGCGTCAACGTAACGCTCCATTATCGGCTGTTCCTGTATGGTTTCATTAACTTCGGGCTGCTCTATGGGAGTCTGCATCACTAAACTGTCATGTGTGTTCCCTTCCCCTTTATCCTGAGCCGATGAATCTTTAGCGCCTGAGTTATGCTCGGTCTCTACATGAATCTTAGACTCCTCTGTCACTTCTTCTTTCACGCTCTTGTCGCCGCTTGCATTGTCTACAGTTACCTTAACTTTCACTGTCTCGCCGTCTTTATGCACTGTCACGGCATAATCTTTCACGGCTTCCGGATTCACTTCATCTGTCTTGGCAGTTTGATCAACCGGTTCGTCATGAGTCTGAATTTCTTTCGGAATCGTATCCGGAATCGTTTCTGAAACCACTTCCGTTTCAGCTTCTACCACGGCCATATCCGCAATAAGTGCGTTCAAATCCTCCTCAGAAAGCCCAAGTTCCGTCTGCAAATCCTCCAAAGTGAGAGTTAACTCATCTAAGAGATTCTGAAGATGTCCGTAGAGTTCCCCATCTGTTATGATGGAAAGATGATCCTCGTTCCCTGATAATGTAATAAGAAGCTGTTTCATATTATCGGGATCGAGCAGCTGCAATGCGCTAAGCCCTAAAACTTCCATCGCTTCCTCGACTTCTTCGGGAGTAATGTCCATCTCTTTGGCAACTTCTTCCACCAGTTTCTCTCCTGCCTCATTCACCGCTTCTTTCTGCTCGTCTGAAATGCTGTCATTTGAGATTTTGTCATCAGCAACAGTCTTATCGGAATTGTCGTTTGCCTCGGCCTTTGCATCCGTCTGCTTTACGTTGTTATTTCCGGTATTATCTGCTGACTCCGTCGTGCTCTTCTGAGCGCTTTTCACGGGATTTGCTGTCGCAACGCCTGTTGACATTACCGCAGTATTTACAGAAGCTTTCGTAGTGGCAGAAATCCTGACTGTCTGAGTCTCATGAAGGTTATCCGTCTGAGAATTAACACGACTCATAATCATACCGAAGCTGTCGCCTGAGTCATCCCTTGGGTTATCCGGCACACCTGATGTCTGGTTCGCAATAGCTGCGAGCACATTCAAATTGTTGTTTACAGGTAAGCTTGCCATTTACCTTCCTCCTTCCTTTAGTTTTCAAGGTTCTTTTGCCTTTCGGCTTTTATATAAAGCGTGTAATCCACGCAATATATACATAGTATATATCGTTAAATAACGGTATTTTCTTTAGCTGTTGAGCAAAAATTCCTATTCGGGATCCATTATTCTAGTCAGTCTGGCTGCGAATTCGGCGTCCATGGCTGCCAGTACTTGGCCTCTTGCCGCCGGCGTAAGCTGCATCAGAATTTTAGCCGCCAGTTCAGGGTCACCTGTCATATTCTCTAAGATCTTAGCCGCTGCAGCAGGCTCCATATCGGCAAACGGCTGTGCATAGTCCTTAAGCGCCGCATCTACCTGCGCCTGTTCCACTACCTGTTTATAAAGATATTCCGCATAGGTAGGGTCTATTTCTTCGTAATATTTCCGATATTCTTCCGCTCCCGGTCCTTTTTCGGCATATATTACTTCTTCGTAAAATTCCGTTCTGATTCTGTCAAAATCTACCTGCGCGCTCTCGAATGTCCTAAGTCTATCGACTTCCGCTTCCAATTCATCTATTCTCTGGGCATCAACGCCGCTTAGCGATTGTGCACGCTCTAATTCCAACTCCAACTCCGTAATATAATCTACAGCGTCACGCAGACTGGTATAACCTCCATAGGACTCTTCATCATCAGTCGTAACAACGCTTTCTGTAGGAAGAATCTTATTTAACACCGGTACATCCTTAATTACAGGAGCCAGCACTCTGGAGCCGAAACTTCCGACATCAAGCTTTATAAGTACGCAAAGTATTGCAACCCAGATAATGACTATTATCAGCGTTACGAAAAAAACCGGTAAACCTCCGGCCTCTTCATCCAGCTCTGCCTCCTGTGCGGCAATTTCCTTTGCACGTTTCTTTGCTTCCTTCTTCTGTGCTTTCTGTTCACTCTTTAATTTATTACGCTCTTCTTTGAGTCTTTTTTTCTCTGCATCGGTATCTACAGCATTATTTAACATGTCTGCCATTGTATAGCTTTACCCCTTCCTATGTCCGCGAATTTGTGCCTACAAGCACAAATTTGCAGGTGAAAATTTATTTTTCACCTTGGCCTCCTGCTATGAATTTTTCTGTCCATAAGTATAGCTTGTCAACTCGTCTACTTCCTTGCTCTCCTGAGCATTCAACTCACGCACGAACTGTTCAAACGCTCTTTCGCGCAGTTTCTCCTGAGCCTTACGCTCCTTCATGATTTCTTCCAGCTTCGCCCGTGCCGCCTCTACTACCTCTTCGGCTTTTCTCACATTGAGCTTCTGGTTTTCTATGAACTCTTCCATTCTTGCCAACGCATATTCATTATCACGCAGGCTCTGTACCTTAAGTGCCTCCTGCCGCAGTTTCCTGCCCTCTTCCAGATATCCCCGCCTTCTATCGTAAAGCACACTAAGCCGTTCCTCTTCATCCATGAGTCTGCGCTGTGCCTGCCCCAACTCCATTTTTGCCTGGGTTTCCATCTGGTTCTTAATATTCAGTATGCTCTGCATCCTGTATACGAACTTCGCCATATGTTTTCAGTCCTATAATAATCTTGGCAGTTACTGTTCAAACAGCCCTTTAAGCATATCTAATTCCTGCTCATAGTTCAGTTTACTATCCACATCCTGCATGAGATAATCATTCACTGCACCTATTTTCTCTATCGCATAATCTATGTTTGGATTACTTCCGCTTTTATATGCGCCGATATTAATCAAATCCTCGGCTTCATTATAGGTTGCCAGCACATTCTTAAGCTTCCCTGCCGCCACTTTATGATCCTTTGGTACAATCTGGCTCATACATCTGGAAATACTCTGCAATACATCGATTGCCGGATAATGGTTCTTGTGCGCCAGCTTACGGTTCAACATAATATGCCCGTCCAGAATACTTCTCGCAGTATCGGTAATCGGTTCGTTAAAATCATCACCATCTACCAACACTGTATACAAACCTGTGATAGAGCCTCTGTCTGACCTTCCTGCCCTCTCCAAGAGTTTTGGCATCTCTGAATAAACGCTGGGCGGATAACCTCTGGATACAGGAGGTTCACCGCTTGCCAGTCCGATTTCCCTCTGCGCCATGGAAAAACGTGTCAGGGAATCCATCATCAGCAATACATCCTTCCCCTGATCCCTGAAATATTCCGCAATCGCAGTTGCTGTCTGGGCGGCTTTCTTTCTTTCCATAGCCGGTTTATCAGAAGTAGCCACTACAACGACCGAACGTCTCATGCCTTCCGGTCCTAAATCTCTCTCTATAAATTCCCTAACCTCCCTACCACGCTCTCCAATCAGAGCAATGACATTTATATCCGCTTTCGTATTGCGTGCGAACATTCCCATCAGGGTAGACTTTCCAACTCCCGAACCGGCAAAAATACCAATCCTCTGTCCTTTACCCACTGTCATCAGACCATCTACAGCCTTAACTCCTAACGGAAGTACTTCATCAATAATCTCTCTTGCCATCGCATCCGGCGGAGCAGCTTCCATAGGATAGCTGACAGTCTGTTCTTCATCAAAATCTAACTCGTCACATCTGCCGAGTCCGTCTAATACCTTACCGAGCAGTCCGTCACAGACATGTACGGACAGAGGCATTTTCATATTTTCCACTACACAGCCTATGCCTATACCTTCGGTTTTTTCATAAGGCATGAGCAATGTTTTTCTTTCTTTAAAGCCAACAACCTCAGATATAATAGGCGGCAGTTCCTTATCCTTAGGATAAATTCTGCACAAATCTCCAAGCCTTGCTTCCGGCCCTGCGGATTCTATGGTAAGTCCTACCACATTCTCCACACGACCCATGCTTTTAAAAAAAGTATCGTCTGTAATTCTACCGTATTTTGTAAAATCTATAAAAACATTTGCCATGCCAATAATCATGCACCTTTCTCAGCGTGTGAAAAATTTATTTTTCACACTTTACATTTCAAAAGACAACAGCTTCAGCTTCTTAGTCAGTTCCTCTAACTGAGTTCCCACGCCACAGTCAAAAATTCCGCCATCAGTCTCAATCAGGCACTCGTTATTACGCAGTGTGATATCTTCCACAACCTCAACAACACCACGCCCACCTACCGCGCCTTCTGTAAACAATTTTTTCTGCATGTTCACATAGGGATAATCATCCTTAGATACATGCACAATAAAAGTCCTGCTACTTTCTACCTTTCGCAAAGTAGAATCAATTAAGTGTACCAGGATACCTCTTTCATTCTCCAATTCAGTGTTAAAAATATGATTATAAATTGCAGTAATCGTATCAATGAACTTAGGCTCAAACTCATCTATGAGTCTGTCATACTCTTCCTCCAGCCTGATACGTTCAGCATCAAGTTCCCTTTTCATTCTGTCAGCCTGTTCCTGTGCTGACGCAAGACCATCACTATATCCCTGTTGTCTGGCATCTTCTATAACAGAGCGTTTTTGCGCTTCAATTTCCGCCAGCGCAGCCTGCTTCATTTGCTCTATTTCCGCTCTGGCTGCCTGCAGTTCAGCTTCCGCTTCAGCCCGAAGTTCCTCCGGTGTCGGACCCTCCATATGAGGTTCCTCCTGCGCCTTCAATAAACCGCTTTCTCCACCATCCCTGTCATATAGTAATGCATCTATCTGTTCACCGCCTATTCCGCCTGTAAAACCGTCATCTTGCGATTCACCGGCGGATGCAGCTCTATACCTTCTTATTTCTTCTTCCCTGGCCTCCAGTTCTTCCTCTCTACGGGCGAGAATTGCATTACTGTCAATAATACACTTCTCATCCTCCTGTACGGCTACCCAGAATGATTTATATATATTAGACAATGATCTCGTCACCTCCACCTCTGGAGATAACAATTTCTGCCGAGTCTTCCAGCTTCCTAATGATATTTACAATCTTCTGCTGTGCCTCTTCCACATCCTTCATACGGACAGGACCCATGAATTCCATATCTTCCTTAATCATAACAGCCAGACGCTTAGACAGGTTGTTGAATATAGCATTCTGTACATCCTCATTGGAACCTTTAAGAGCGATTGCAAGGTCGCTGTTATCCACATCACGCAGTACACGCTGGATAGCTCTGTCGTCCAGAAGCAGGATATCTTCGAATACGAACATCTTCTTCCTGATTTCATCAGCAAGCTCGGGCTCTTCGATTTCCATAGTTTCCATAATATGTTTCTCTGTACCACGGTCTACAGTATTCAAAATTTCTACGATTGCATCGACGCCACCAATAATGGTGTAATCCTGATTTGCTAAAGATGCCAGCTTGGATTCCAAAACTTTTTCCACCTCTTTAATAACGTCCGGACTTGTTCTGTCCATCACTGCGATACGCTTAGCGACATCCGCCTGCCGGTCTGGAGGTAGTGCCGATATTATAAGCGCTGACTGAGCAGGCGCAAGGTATGACAAAATAAGTGCAATAGTCTGCGGATGCTCATCCTGGATAAAGTTAAGCAGCTGTGACGGATCTGTCTTTCTGACAAATTCAAACGGCTTAACCTGCAACGATGCCGTCAGTTTACCGATTACATCCTTCGCACGGTCTGCACCGAAAGATTTCTCCAAAAGTTCCGTAGCATAATTAATACCGCCCTCCGCGATATACTGCTGCGCCAGACATACCTGATAAAATTCTTCTGTAACTTCTTCCTTAAGCTTAGGTGTAATCGTTCTGGTATTTGCGATTTCCAAAGTAAGCTCTTCTATTTCATCTTCTTTCAGATGTTTGAAAATTGTCGCCGACCTCTCAGGTCCGAGAACAATCAGCAGTATAGCCGCCTTTTGCACTCCGTTAATTTTCTCATCAGAAGTTTTTGACATTACCCTTACCCCCAGTCCTCATTTAACCAATTACGCAGCAGGTTAGCCGCTGCTTCCGGATTATCATCCACAAATTTATTAATGAGCTTAGTCGTCTCTGTCTCTTCTTCCATAGCAATGTCTACCAACTGAGTATCGGGTGTAGACACTGTAACAAATCATCAACAGAAAGCTCTACTGATTCCGCTTCGTG
>CAMWWS010000111.1 GCA_947178085.1 uncultured Lachnospiraceae bacterium
TTGAAATTTGATTAACAGCTTTCCTGGGAACAGCATTTCGTTCCGGCTGTGCCGTTTCTGATTGTGTTGATTCCTGCAGCAATTACACTATGTCATCTGGTAAACCCCCTGTGGCCGTACACCTTACACCGATTCAGCGCCTCGTCCAAGGAACAAAACTCCTCCTCTGTCAGTTCCACTTCGGAAGCGTCCAGGTTCTCAATGATACGCTCCTTATTTTTTGACCCCGGAATCGGTACCACATTCGGATACTTATGCAGCATCCATGCAAGGGATATCTGTGCGCTGGTTGCATTTTTCCTGTCTGCATATTCTTTCAAAAGGTCAATGATCGGCTGGTTGCCTGCGATATTAGCCTTGGAAAGCTGCGGAACCCAGTTCCTAACATCATCGTTCCTCTCGAACCTAGTTTCCGTTGTAATCTTCCCTGATAACAGCCCACTGGCAATCGGTGAAAACGGAACCACACCGATATTATTTTCCAGGCAGTAAGGAATAACCTTACTTTCTACATCACGTTCTACCATGGAATAGATATTCTGGATTGCTGTAAGCGGCGTCACCCTGTGTGCACGGTCTATCACATCCACATCTACCTGTGACAATCCCCATCCCCTGATGAGGCCGTCTTCGATGAGCTGTCCCATGACTTCTGCAACCTCTTCCACGGAAACGCCGCCGCTTGTCCTGTGCAGGTAATAGAGGTCTACCATACCCGTCTGCAGGCGTTCCATGGAATCCTCCAGATGCCTGCGGACAGCGTCATAAACAGAGCCGCCCCTTCCAATCTCAGACCTGTTCAGGAACAGCTTTGTTGCCAGCACAACATTTTCCCTCACATCACGCAATGCTTTCCCCACGATCCTCTCGTTATGTCCTATCCCCGCAAGGTTCGGGCTGTAAATTTCCGCCGTATCAAAAAAAGTACACCCATGCTGATAAGCATTCTGAATAGCTTCAATACTGTACTTCTCTGGTGGGATTTTTCCATAGCCATGTGAAAACGCCATACATCCCATGCCAACCTCAGATACAGACAGATCCCTTAATTTTCTCTTTTTCATAGTGCTCTCCTTTACCTTCATTACAATTCACCCTATTCCAATTCCCCTGCAACGGCCTCAAGATACTCACGGATAGGGAGATGCTGCGGGCAGCGTTTCTCACATTTTCCACATTTCAGACAGTCCGACGCCTTTCCATGGGTCTGCGTCAGATTTCCATAATATGTCCTTGCCACCATCCCCTGGGGTCCGCCAAACCGTTTCAGATTGTTATAAACTGCAAAATAATCCGGAATCGCTATTTTCTTAGGGCAGTCATCAATGCAATAGCGGCAGGCCGTACATGGAATCGCAATAGAAGCTTTGATAATCTCCGTTGCCTGTTCCACAATTTTCTGTTCATCCTCATCCAGTGGTTTAAACTCCTTCATGTAGCTGATATTATCAGACATTTGCTCTTCATCACTCATACCGGACAAAACCATCATGACATTATCGGGAGATGCGGCAAAACGAATTGCCCAGGAAGCCATAGAACTGTCCGGACGTTGTTCCTTATACAGCTTCTCCGCCTCTTCCGGTATATTTACAAGGCTCCCTCCCTTGATGGGTTCCATAACAATCACGGGCTTACGGTGCTTCGTCGCTACCTCATAACATTTGCGGGATTCTACAGTGGCATCCTCCCAATCCAGATAATTAAGCTGGATCTGTACATACTCCATTTCCGGGTGTTTCGTCAGTATTTCATCCAAAAGCTCCGCTTTGTCATGGAAAGACAATCCGATATGTTTTACCTTTCCTTCCGCTTTTTTTCGCTGTACAAACTCAAATGCACGCCAATCCTCCGCCTGCTTAAAAGACGATCCGCCCAGACCATGAAGCCAGTAGTAATCCATGTATTCCACTCCCAGTCTCTCCAGCTGGCTTTCAAAGAATCCTTCCATCTCTTCCGCACTTTTTATCATGAACAGGGACAGCTTATCGGTAATAGTATAAGACGTTCTGGGATAACGCTTTACCACGGCTTCCCTGAAAGCCACTTCGCTGTTTCCCCGGTGGTAAGGAGCTGCTGTGTCAAAGTAAGTGAATCCGTTTTCCATAAAGGCATCTGCCATTTTTTTGACTCTTTCAATGTCTACGCTGCCATAATCATCCTTGTCAATCTGTGGGAGCCGCATCAAGCCAAAACCTAATTTTTTCATCATTATAAACCTGCCTCTCTTTCTTTTTCTCTGTAAAAACTATCAAAATAAATATATTTATATATGCTCTATAATACAGTTTACCACCGGTCTGCTTGATTCAGAAGTATAGATATGTTATCATGGTATAAAGTTAAAACTTATCGCAAGGAGACTGCCATGTATAATCACCAGCTTGATACATTCATCAGAGTAGCAGATTCAGGAAGCTTTGGTAAAGCTGCCGAAGCTATGTATATTTCATCCCCCGCCATTATCCAGCAGATCAATCTGCTGGAGGAAAGATGCGGTTTCAAGCTGTTTGTCCGCTCCAACCATGGAGTAAAACTGACGCCTGCGGGAAAATCCCTTTATGAAGACGCAAAGACACTTATCCGATTATCAGAGGATACACTGAATAAGGCAAGGCTTCTTGCAGAATCTTCTGAATATACCGTGCGTATCGGAACTTCCTTACTGTATAAATGCAGACTTATCCCCGAAATATGGGCCCGTATCAGCGAGCAGATTCCCGAATTGAAAATAGAGATTCTCCCCATGGTCGAATACCAAAACAGAGGCAATTCGTTTTCGATGCTTGGGGTTCAGTATGATATGTGGGAAGGGATTTATGGGACAGGCAGTTGGAATGGTATCTGCCAGTTTTTAGAGCTTGCCCGCACCCCTGTCTACTGTGCGGTTGCAAAAAACCATCGGTTTGCAAAAGCCAAAAAGCTGACCATGCAGGATCTGAACGGGGAATACCTTGTCATGCCAATCGAAGGTGTATCAGAGGAACTTGATGCTTTCCGCAATGAAATAAGACAAAAATATCCTACCGTCCAGATCATTAATTCTGCTTATTATGGGGTTGATACTTTTACCATGTGTGAAGTCAATCCGTATATTTTAATTACCCAGCCGGTGTACTCAGATATCCATACAAACCTTGTGACTATTCCTTTGGAAACAGAATACACATTGCCATACGGGCTGATATATGCCAACGAACCTACTGCCGCAACACAAAAATTTATTAAAGCAAGCCGTGAACTTATAAAAACCCGGAAAATCAGAGAAGTGGAGGAGATTTGGTATGAAAACAGATAATACTGAATTGTTTACTAAGACGCCCGTTCCAAGAGCCGTTCTTGCGTTAGTCATACCTACTGTAATCAGTCAGCTCATCACCGTTGTCTACAACATGGCTGATACCTTTTTCATCGGACAATTGGGAGACTCCAATCAGGTAGCTGCAGCATCTCTTGCTCTTCCACTGTTTTTGCTGACTACCGGAATGGCAAACCTCTTTGGAATCGGCGGGGCGAGCCTGATTTCCCGCTGCCTTGGAAGCGGCGATGAGGAAAAAGCACGTAAAACCTCTGCTTTCTGCATCTGGTCGGCAGGTCTTGCCGCATTTGTATACGGTATTATCATGATGTTGTTTAAGCCTTATATCCTTCCCGCTGTAGGTACAGACCGGAACACTTTCAGTTTCTGCTATCAGTATTTATTCTGGACAATTACCATCGGGGCTGTTCCTACGGTGCTAAATGCAGCCCTGTCCCATCTCGTCCGTGCTGAAGGATATTCCGCACAGGCAAGCTTCGGAGTTGCCATGGGCGGCGTATTGAACATTATTCTGGACCCGGTCTTTATTTTTGGATTCCAAATGGAAATTGAAGGTGCGGCTGTAGCAACCATGCTCTCCAATATGATTGCCATGCTTTATTTCATAGCGCTTATTATGAAAAAAAGGAAAATACTCCATATCACTTTTGACCCTCGCTGTTACACCCTAGGCAGCCGTATCCCGGCAGAGGTACTGCTGGTTGGGCTTCCAAGCTGTGCAATGAATCTGATGGGCGTATTTTCCAACATCATGATGAACCGGCTGATGGTCTCTTATTGTAACGAGGCAGTAGCAGGCATCGGTATCGCCAAAAAGATAGATATGCTTGCCTTTGCTCTGGCTAACGGACTCTCTCAGGGAGTCCTGCCCTTGATTGGGTATAATTATTCTGCAAAAAATTATAAGCGGATGCGTTCCGCTATCAAGATAACGTTAATTTTGTGCCTGTCTGTGACCTTTGCGGCGGCATTACTGCTGTTTACCTGCGCAGGTCCCATTGTAAAAGCCTTTATTGACGATGCAGAAACCGTCCGGTATGGCAGCGTGTTCCAACGGATTATCTGTACCACCGGTCCCTTCACGGCAATCACTATGGTAATCATCACGATCTTTCAGTCTGTCGGGCAAAAGCTGAAACCACTGATTCTTTCCATGATGCGCAAGGGCGGTCTGGATGTGCCTTTTATGTTTCTGATGAACGCGCTGGCAGGGGTAAACGGCATTGCCTGGGCAACGCCCATGGCTGACTGCTGTGCAATGCTGACAGGAATTATCCTGTTTATTCCATTTTGGAAAAAGCTGCGGCTTGCGGAAAATGAATTTTCCTCTGAAAGGGAGGCAAGCATGTAATCTAATTAAAGAACGGTATTGTTGACTGAATAAATAGATTTTATATATTTTCATTAATTATCTTATAAATTTTTGCTTTTTCCTCATGCGGTATCAGGCTATTCACATCTATTAATATAATCAACCGATTTTGACTTGCCGTCACAATGTTCTTTAGATAATTATCTTTTCTGTCTAATAGTTGCGGCACTGATAACACTTCCGCTTTCTCCGTGTCTACAACCGAATTTACCCTGTCAGCTTCAATTCCCAGTCTCATTCCTTCCACATTCACTATTATAAAGTATCTCAGTTTCTCCTCACTATATCCAAAACGCAATGCCAGACTATATATGGGAACAATACAATCGCGTATTGTCACGATACCTTTGATATATTCCGACGCAGCCGGTACTTCCACAATTTCATTACTTCTCCCCTCTATAAGCTCCAAATCTTTCAGCGGTATTCCGAAATCAATTCCGCCCAAAGTAAATGTCAACAACTGCATAGATAACACCTCCTATCAGATATGATGCCGCTGTTACAGCAAAGCCCATTGACAATCCGATGCTTTCCTGAAACATTCCCATCACAAAAGAACCGATTCCAATCCCGATATCATAGGAAAGCAGATATGTGGCATTTGCCGTTCCACGCTTCGGAGCAGGAGTTGTACCCGTAACAAAAGCCTGAAACAACGGCTGTAAAATACCATATCCCAACCCTAACAGCAAACCTGCAAGAAGTAAATGAAAAGATGTTTTCATAAAAAATAGCTTCCCATTGTTACCAGTAATACAATAAGGCTGATTACCACCAGAACTTTGTGTTTTCCCGCATCAATCATCTTCTGGGTTGAGAACTTTGAAATCAGCATTCCTGCTACCAGAAAAATATAGAAATACGGAATTACATCAGATAATCCTTTTTCCTGCGCAAAGATAGAAGAGTAAGCAATCACTGCCCCGAAAGGTATCATTATAAACATCATATTGAACATAAACGGCAGCGCCGGTTTATAAAAAGCATCTGCAAGAACAAATTTCTTTCGCTGCACCTTCGGGTACTCAATGCGGCAGAACGATACACAGATCAGTGCAATCGCAGTCAACGCAAAGAGAATAATAAAAGAAATTTTACTGCTCATATGATTCTGAACCTGAATCCCTATAAAGGGTCCTGCAGCCATACCAAGAGAAATTGTAAGAGCAAACCGATTCACACCCTGTCCGACTTTGTCAGGCGGTAACACATCTCCCGCAAGGGTTGTCGTTGCAGATCCGCATACGGAATATACCACTCCCATATACATCCGTATCACTACAAGTGCGGTATAAAACGGAAACGAAATAAAACCAAGAAACGGAAGACAGAACAGAGCCAGAAACAACATATATACATGATACCTGTTGAAATTATCCAATATGTACCCTGCAAAAGGCCTGAACAACACTGTTGTTACCGACATAGCAGTTAAAACAATTCCTATCCTCGCTCCTGTAATTCCAATCTGCTGACAATAAATCGGCAATATAGGAACCGAGGCATAAAAAGTCGCCATCATTAATAAGTTGGTGATAAAAAGTAAAATAAATTTTTTATTCCAAATTTTCTCCATAATCAATCTCCTTTTGGTGAATATCTCACATTTCTTAAATTTATTACTTTTCCTGTGTTTTGTGAATTGAAAATATGTTATAATTAATAACAATAAGTTATTGAATGGAGACAACAAAATGAATATTGACAACCTGAAATGCTTTATTCTGGTAGCTGAAAATTTAAGCTTTGCCCGCGCTGCAGAGGCTTTATATATCTCACAGCCTGCCGTGACAAAACAAATCAACGCCCTGGAAAATGAACTGGGAGTCACTCTCTTTATCCGCTCCACGCGTCATGTTGAGTTGACTCCCATTGGTATGTCGTTTTATAAAGATGCCAAAGATATTGTTATGAAATCCCAGATGGCTGTCAGCCGCATCCGACAGCAGAATAAAAATACGGATTTCATCCGGATTGGTTTGAGCAATCCTGTTGCGCTTTTCTATCTTACCCCGTACCTTACTAAATTTCATATAAATTATCCCGATATCCGCCCTAATATACAAATCCCGGGCTATAAATCTGCACTGAATCTTTTTTTGGAAAATAAACTTGATATCCTTTTCTATTTTAAGGAAAATATGCCGCAAAATAAAGGAATCTGCTTTATTGAACTTGAACAGGACACCCTATCCTGTCTCGTGCCTGCCAGTCACCCGTTTGCAGAAAAAGAATCCGTTTCTCTGGATGATCTGTCAGATGAATCCATCATAGCATGCAACCCATTAAACGCCCCATTATCTACATCCTCATTTCAGCAGAAATTATTGGAACAGCACTCAGCACAGAATATTCTTTACTGTGACAGTATTGAAGTTGCTCACTGCATGGTGGCATCCGGTATTGGTATGGCTATCCTTCCCGGGATTTTAAGCCTTAAATCTCAGGATTTTACTACGGTACCACTTACTGAAAAAATTCCTCTTTCTTATGGAGCATTTTATTATAAAAAGAATACGAACACTGCATTGAATAAATTTATAAAATCGCTTTAGTGAAGATCCACCGCCTTTCTGCCATAAATTTCACAAAACCTCATCCAAAACGCTTCTTCATTACTCTGGTTCCCATTGTTTTTTACCATCGCAGAAGTCCCTAACCATACGGACTCCACAAGCTTTTCAGGGTCATATCCGTATGGTGACATTTTTTTACCAGTAGCTTAAAATAACCTTTTGTAAACTCATCCTGGTTCATTGGCAGCAGCGTCCCGTCCAAATCAAAAAGCACCAACTTTATATCCATATCAACCGCACTCCCTTGTTTTTTCGTCTTCCAAGATTGACTTTTTATCCATCATCCGCTATGCTGAAAAGAAAACCGGCATCGCTTCATGCAACTTTAGTCGCACTAATTTATTTTAAACAATCTACCGGAAATATCAACCGGTTATGAGCCATTTGCAACTTTTACCCTGTAAAAGTTGCTCTTCTTAGAAAGGAATGTATATGGGAAGCAATAAGAGGACAACAGATTTCCTGAAAGAATGCATGTCTGATGCATTGATCAGCCTGATGGAGCAGAAGGACTTTTCTAAAATAACAGTGAATGACATTGCAGATGCTGCAGGGGTAAACCGATCGACCTGGTTTAGAAATTTTAATTCCAAAAACGAAGCTTTGTCATTTAAAATGGTCCGGCTATGGAACCGTTGGGCTGATGAGCACGGGCTTAAAGAACGGAAAAAATTTACTTTGGATAATGCCGATGATTTCTTCCGGTTTAACTATGAGCACCGCCATAT
>CAMWWS010000112.1 GCA_947178085.1 uncultured Lachnospiraceae bacterium
GTTTCGGACGGACCTCACGGACTCAGAAAACAGGATGAGGAGGCGGATCATCTTTGTTCAAATGAAAGAATTATAGCTGTGTGTTTCACTGCAGGATGCGGTACGGCAGCGTCTTTTAACAGAGAACTTCTGACGCAGATGGGCGAGGTGCTTGGAAATGAGTGTCAGGCGGAAGGAATAAGCGTTATCTTAGGACCGGCTGTAAATATCAAGCGTTCTCCCCTGTGCGGACGCAATTTTGAATATTATTCGGAAGACCCGCTTGTCGCAACTGAAATAGCGGGAGCCTTGATTAAAGGTATACAGAGTAAAAATGTCGGTACAAGCATTAAGCATTTTCTGGCGAATAATCAGGAAACCAGAAGATTGTCCTCGGATTCGCGCATTGATGAAAGGACTTTACACGAAATATATCTGGCGGCGTTCGAGGGCGCGGTGAAAAAGCAGAAGCCTTGGACTGTTATGTGTTCTTATAACAGAATCAACGGAATATATGCAGCCCAGAATCATGAATATCTGACAAAAACCTTGCGTGATAAATGGGGATTTGACGGTTATGTAATGAGCGACTGGGGAGCTGTGAATGATAGAGTGGAAGATTTGAAAGCGGGTCTGGACTTAGAGATGCCGACATCTCTGGGAGCAAATGACAAGCTTATTGTAGAGGCAGTACAGAACGGAACGCTGGATGAAAAAATAGTAGATACGGCAGTAGAACGCATTCTGAATATTGTATTCCGCTATGAAGAGAATAAAGATAAAAATGCCGTATGGGATAAGGATAAGGACCATGAGATGGCGCGCAGGGTGGCGCAGGAAACCATTGTCCTTTTGAAAAATGAAGACATCCTTCCACTGGATGAAAAAGCTGAAATAGCATTTATAGGTAAGTATGCAAAGGAGCCGAGATATCAGGGCGGAGGAAGCTCACATATCAACAGTTTCAAGATAACCTCTGCGCTTGACATAGTATCGGAAATGTCCAATATTACATATACACAGGGATTTCAGGATAAAGAAGACAAGACTGACGAAAAACTGTTGGCAGAGGCAGTTGAAGCGGCAAAGAAGGCGAAAGCCGCGGTTATTTTTGCCGGACTTCCCGATGCTTTTGAATCGGAAGGTTTCGACAGGAAGCATATGTCCATGCCGGACTGCCAGAATGAACTGATAGAAAAGGTGGCGGAAGTACAGCCGAATACTATAGTCGTATTGCACAACGGTTCTCCTGTAGAAATGCCTTGGGTCAACAAGATAAAAGGCATCGTAGAAGCTTATCTGAGCGGTCAGGCAGTAGGCGGAGCTGTGTGCGATATATTGTTTGGAAAAGTCAATCCGAGTGCGAAGCTTCCGGAAACTTTCCCGTTAAAGCTGGAAGACAATCCTTCGTACCTTTCATATTTCGGAGAGGGAGATATGGTAGAATACAGGGAAGGAATTTTCGTAGGCTATCGTTATTATGACAAGAAAAAAATGGATGTACTCTTCCCATTTGGACATGGACTTTCCTATACTACATTTGAATATTCCAATCTGACTGTGGACAAAGAAAAAATTAAAGATACAGACACTATGACAGTATCGGTGGATGTTACCAATACGGGAAAGATGGCAGGAAAAGAAGTAGTGCAGCTCTATGTTGCAGACAAAAAAAGTAAGGTCATCCGTCCGGTAAAGGAACTGCGTGATTTTACTAAAGTGGAGCTGGCACCGGGAGAGACTAATACCGTATCTTTTATACTGGATAAGAGGGCGTTTGCTTATTATAGCGTGGAGATTCACGACTGGCATGTGGAGACGGGAGAGTTTGATATCCTGATTGGTAAGTCATCAAGGGACATTGTTTTAAGCAAAACCGTCACTGTAGAGTCAACCGTAAAAATTCCGTTTATCTATACTACTGATACGACGGTAGGAGACGTGATGGAAGATCCGAGGGCATGGGAGATTGCCAAGAATTTTATGGGTAAAGGAATCTGCGGCATCGATGAAAACAACCTGAAAGATGAAGATGATGCGGGCGCTCAGTCGGTGAAGTATACTCCGCTGCGCGGACCTGTAAGTTTCCAGGGAGGCGTCTCCATGGCGGACGTACAGAGGCTGGTGGATGAGTTGAATGCGTTGGAGTGAGGAAATTTATTAAACTGTAGTGCGAAGGGGCTGTCGGGAAATAGACAGTTCTAAATAGGGGGTGTTGCTTTAGTGCAGCAGCCCCTTAATCTCTAGCTTTTTGTGTAAGGATCAACATATGTCGTCCTGTATTCCGACGGCGTAATCCCAACGCTTCGTTTAAACGCCTCTGTCAATTTGCTGCTATAGGAAAATCCTGTTTCCATAGCGATCTCTGTGATGGATTTGCCTGTGTTGATCAGCAGCGATTCCGCGTGACTGACTCGAACCATGCTTAAATATTCCGAATAGGTTTTCCCTAATTGTTTTTTAAAAATTTTGGAAAAATAGGACGGCGAAAACCCCGCCATATTTGCGACATCGTCCATGGTGAAATCTTCCTGATAATGACTTTCGAGGAAACAAATACTCTCCATAATTTCCTTTGACAGTGAGGTCTTATATATCACGGCATTTTTATTCAAGATACGATGTTCCATTATGATGATGAATACTTGGAACAGCATACATTGCAGCGTAAATTCTTTAAAGTCGGAATCGCTGTTGTACACTTCAACCATATCCAAGAATAAGCGATACAATTTCTCTTCGTATTCTTTTTCAAACGTATTTGACGGATATGCATAGATGACATCCATAATCTGAAGTCCATAGATATCTGTAAATGGCTTTACAAAATCCAAATTAAACTTAACCAGTATGCTTTCGTATGGCTCGTCAGATGCCGGAAATGTCTGATGATATTGGAATGGCGGACGAATACCCAGCGCCCCCGGGTGCTGTGTATAGGTCATATTTGGTGTAATTGTGGTTCGGTCACCTCTGATGAGAAAACCCATGGAATAGAAATTGTTATTCATCTGCATATAGGGCATCTTATAATCAGCAGGCATCAATCGGTGTTTAATACAGAAATTACTTCCCTCCGGAATCGGCTCAGGCATGGCAATCTCCTCCTCTTGACCCAACAATGACATAAAAGAGTAAAAATGTCAAGGTATCACACCAAAAAACAGATATTGTTTACCCTTTTATGTCTGTATAATGGGAAGTAGATACATAAAATTCGTAAGGAGAATGAGCTGATGCAAAAGAAGATTACAAAACTGGTGATAAAGGCAAGTCCATTGCTATTGCTTGAGATCATAACAAGCATTGTCGTAAGTCTCTGTGTTACCAAGGGCAATTCCATAATCAGTACCTTAGTGGATGAAATGCTGCAGGGAACCATGCTAGATTTTACAGATACTGTCTATGTGTTTGTGATACTTGTCATCGTGGGATTTATTGCAAGCTTTGCCACGAGCTTCTTCGCAGGCACATTTGCCAATGTGGTTTCCACCAGGTATCGCAGACTTGTTGCAGAAAAGCTTTACCGGATAGAATACCGATATATCACCGCTAATAATACCGGTACGATTCTTAACAAAATCATCGGCGATATCGGGACGGTAAATGAGTTCCTGAACTCTATCCTGCCTGACATGATAGGCAGTTTGATCGCGACCATCGTGTATGCCGTATATATTGCCCGTATGAAATTCACACTTTTTGTGCTGATGCTGATCTGCTATCCGTTGATTTTGGGGATTGCGAATTACTTTGTCAAGAGAATACAAAAGCTCACCCAGACATATCGGCAAAAGACGGACGCCATGGCGGATATTGCACAAAGCGCTGTAAGCGGCATATTGATCGTCAGAGCCTTTGGACTGGAAAAGCGATTTCGGGAAAAGATGGACGGGGCGGCGAAAGATCTGGTAGAGAATGAACAAAAGAGAGTGAGCATCACCAATACCATTCTGGTCATCCGACAGATGCTTACGTGGCTGCCAAGTATTATCTGTGCACTGTATGCTGCATTCCTGGTAAGCAGGGGCGATTTTTCTGTGGGCAATCTGTTGGGGTTTGTGCTGATTTTGGGCAGATTTGTGGAGACCTTTATCGGGCTTCCCTTTGCGTTTGTTGACGCGGCTTCCGGCATGGTCAGTATTGACAGAATCGAAAAAGTTTTGGCGGGGAAAGACGAACCGACAGGCAAATATATGGGCGAGGATGTACGTGGTGCAGACAAGATCATTGAACTGAAAAATATGAACTTTGCCTATGATGACACCCCCGTGCTGAAGGACGTTAATCTGACGATATCCTCAGGCGATAATATTGCCTTCGTGGGAGAGTCAGGCGGCGGAAAAAGTACCATCGTTCATCTCCTGTGCGGATTGTATGACGATTTTGGCGGCGATATCACGATTTATGGGAAAAGTATCAGAGAATGGGATAAACAGGCTTTGCGGGATAGGTTCAGCCTTGTATCTCAGGATGTGTTCTTATTCCCGATGAGTATAGAGGAAAATGTTGCCTTTGGCTCCATGGACGCTACCCATGAGGCAGTTGTAAAGGCTTGTAAGGAAGCCGATATCCATGATTTTATCGAATCGCTTCCGGAGGGCTATGACACGGTGATCGGAGAGCGGGGAACAAGGCTGTCCGGAGGACAGAAACAACGCTTATCCATCGCCAGGGCGATACTGAAAAATGCACCCATCCTGATTATGGATGAGCCGACTTCGTCGGTAGATGTTGCGGCAGAAAATGAAATTCAACGGGCTCTTGAACAGATAGGACAAAATAAGACCTGTATCACCATTGCGCACAGGCTGAACACCATAAAAAATTGCAATCACATATACCGACTTGAGGACGGAAGATTGACAGAAGGGCAGGTGGATGTTTCATGAAAAAGACAAAGACATTCTTTCGAAGCATGACCATAATGGGGAAGCGGGCACCGATTTATCTGTTGGCAATTTTGGGCATGAGCGTGTGCTTTGCAATGTTCTCTGTGATGGGGTCGCTGCTGATGAAGCAGGTTGTGGACATTGTACCCACAGGGGAATATCGTCAACTTTTGATTTCCGTATGCGTGATTGTATGCGCAGGTTTCTTATCGCTCCTGCTCTACAGAGCCTGTACGATTGTCTATAACGTTGAGGCGAAACGAGTGTTTGGACAGCTTTCCGGCGAGGTTTTGGATGAGGAATTGCATTTACCCTATGCCTATTATGAGAAGCATCACAGCGGCGAGCTGATATCTAAGATCTCCTATGATTTGACACGAATGGGTGATATCTATGGCTCCAGGTTTCGGCGCGTTGTCATGCCCATCATCGAGGTGATTGTATTTCTTGTGCCAATGTTTATTTTCTGCTGGCAGCTTACACTATGCCTCATATTCGTCAATTGTGTGATTCTCTTTGCGGATATGCTTATGGTGAATCCCATCCATCAAACGAATAAAAAGCTTTCTGCAATCAATAAATCCATGACAGAGCATATGTCGGATATCATTCAGGGAATGGTCACCATCCGTATGTTTCGCACAGGGAGGAGGAAGCTTGATATCGCTGTAGCCTGCAATGACGAATACTACAAGACGAATAAATCCTATATCATAAAGTCCTCAACGCTGGAGAGCATTACCATGGGCTGTGATTTGTTATGCTTTTTATTTTTCCTGCTGATTGGCATTTATTTCGTGAACCAAGGGATTACTACGCTGGGTGCGTTGGCAGGGATTTATACGATGTATGGCAAATTCTCAAAGCAATTTCTGATGATTGGAAAATATATACCGGAATTGTCAGCGTGTATCGCCAACGCAGAAAATATTTTTGAATTTCTGGATGAAGAGAGGGAGCCTGAAATTTGGTATGCTGATCACATTTCCGATACGAATCATAATATGAATGAAAAATTGACCGAAAATGACGCGTGCGCATTACAGGTGAAAAATATCAACTTCGCTTATGAGAAAGAGCAGCAGGTGCTAAAGGACTTTTCCCTCACGATTATGCAAAATGAATGTGTCGCCATCACCGGTCCGTCAGGCTGTGGCAAGACCACGCTTTCCAAGCTGATATTAGGGTTGTATCCGGTGGAGTCCGGAGACATCTATGTCAACGGTAAAAACATCCGAAAGAGCCCTTTGTCCCAAGTACGCAGCGATATTGCATACGTGCCACAGGATGCTTATCTATTCAATGCCACGATAGAAGAAAATATCCGATACGGAAAAGAAAATGCCACGGACGAGGAAGTGGAGCGTGCGGCAAAAATGGCAAATGCACATGAGTTTATCATGGCAACAGCAGATGGATATCACACGATGATACAGGAAGGCGGTGTGAATTTGTCCGGCGGTCAGCGCCAAAGAATTGCCATAGCAAGAGCAATTATCAGCGCTGCCCCGATTATATTGTTAGATGAAGCGACCTCTGCGCTAGATTCTGATTCGGAATACAAGGTAAATCAGGCATTGAAAAACATCCAAGGCAAGAGAACCATTGTGATGATTGCGCACAGGCCGTCCACGATCCGGATGGCGGACAGGGTAATCACTATTTAACCAACACCGGGCTTCCTCCAGACACCCTCCATCACCAGCTTGGCGCCAATCATGGCGGGTACGCCTGTGGTATAGGAGATTGCCTGACTTCCCAACTCCCGATAGCACTCCTGATGATCACACACATTATAGATATAGACGGACTTCTCCCTGCCGTCCTTCACACCTGTAAAAATACATCCTATATTGGTCTTACCCACCTTCAAAAGGGTAGGACGGGAACACATTTATTCCCGCTGAAAAGTGCCTAATTTTTGAGATTTCAAAACGAAACTTGCAGCCATGCGGAATGGCTTGTTAAAGTACGCCATTTTATAAAAACCTCAGCCCTTTTTAGAAATATTGCTGTCAAAACAGCAAAAAAGGAAGCTGCCGCTTCACGATTTTTCAATCGTTAAAGCGACAGCCCCATTTTGAAAAAAGCGGTTCTTATCTGGCGTGACTGGTATTAAGCAACTGCATAAGTCCATCCTGAAGCACTTGGGAGCAGTTTACGCCTCGTTTTTCTGCCAGTGTTGCCATCCACGCAGGCAGTGAAACGTTTTTGCGGACTGCTCTGGTATCGGTTGCCGCGCGATAGGATAATGTGTCAATGCGAATTATGGAGCAGGTTGCATTATCCGGGATATCCAGTTCATATTGTGGGGTTGCCGCCGGAATATCGTTTCCTTCGTCTTCTGCTACTACAAGCCATTCGCTTGCAGCATCGGTAATCATTTCTATCGCATCATCAATGTTATCTCCTGTGGTAATGCAGCCGGGAAGGTCAGGAACGCGGCAATAGAATTTGGTGCCATCTTCGTTTGGTACGAATGTTGCAGTATAGATATATTTCATAGGTCAGCCTCCTTTGCTGGTATTGGGGCGTTTTTATCTCCCACCGTGATTGATTTCTTTGCGTATGTAGCGGAGATCATCTTCATCGAAGTGACCATATTTCAGAAGAAAATTATACACAATAATACACAACGAGTCAAGAAGTATTACACAAATTTACACAATGATTTTACATATAATTAAATCAGTATATTCCGGTGTATGCAGATATTTGAAATTTACGCAGGCGCCTTTCCGCCTGCCGCAGAAACAGGGATATGTTTGCAGAAAAGATAGGGAGAGGAAGCAATAGATTATGGAAAAGAATTAAATCCGTCCTTTTCGTGGGGACAGGAAAGATAAAAAGCGGGAATCCCGTAACCGATGTAATCTTACTTGAATTAAAAAATGAAGCGGAGAAAAGAAATATAGATTTTCAGTCGGATTTTCATTATCCCGCCGGGACTAACATCAATGCCTTTGATGTCAGTGTTATGCTGATGATGGAATAACAGAGAGACGCAAATCTAAGGAGGATAAGATTATGGCAATTTCAGGAATTGGAAGCAATTACAACTTATTTGAAGCAGCGTCAAATTATGAGTATATAAAAATACCTATCATGGAAGCAATCTCAATG
>CAMWWS010000113.1 GCA_947178085.1 uncultured Lachnospiraceae bacterium
TACTCATTCTGCCTGGCTGCGGAAATCATATCAAGTACGCTGCTTCTCACAATGCTTACATATCCTTTTACCGTAAAGATCAAATACATCACTATATAAATAACAGATGTAATAATCACCGGTTTCCATGCAAATCGGAATGATATATCTACCGTAATCTCAGAAATTGCCAACAAAATCATCTGAAAAAGATGTGTAGTGATCAAACCTCCAAAAATACCTAAAACAAGAGCAGCAACTCCAATCATGACCATTTCAAGCATATACAGCTTGCCTATCCTTTGGTTGGTAAGTCCCATAAATACATAGATTCCGATTTCCTTCTTCCTTTTCATCAGAAAAACATTGGATGCATACCAGATAAAGAAAAATGTAAAGCACCACAGCACTACTTCCAGAACACTAACAACACTTTCTATATAGCCTTTTTTCTGTGCTAAAGAAGTAAATGTATCGGTATAAAGAAGATTAACAAAGTTAAATATAATCATAACCGTAAAGGCAAGCGAAAGAATCATGGAAAAATAGTTCTGAAAGCTCTTCTTAAAATTCTGAAATGACAGCTTAACTAATATCATGAAAGCTCACCTCCCACATTACTTACCGGATCGTCTCCCGATTGTTCACCCATAGAAGCCTGCATGTCAATGATACGGTCATAGAATTCACCCCTGCTCTCCCCTCTGCTCAGCCTGCACTTCATCAATCCGTCTTTTAGGAAATATACGTCCTTGGCGTAAGATGCACAGTAAGCGTCATGTGTAACCATCAGAATCGCAGTATGTTTTTTCTCGTTGACTTGCCTGAAGCTATACAATAAATCCTTGCCCGACTTTGAATCCAGTGCGCCGGTAGGTTCATCCGCAAAAAGAATTTTCGGTTCTGTAATAAGCGCCCGGCAGACGGCTCCCCTCTGCTTTTGTCCGCCTGATAATTGATAGGGGTATTTTCTAAGATGGTCTGTCAAACCAAAAAGTCTGGCTATGTCCTCTGTTTTTTCCATGCAGGTTTTTGCAGCTACACCGTTTAATGACAGCGGCAGGGCGATATTGTCCTGCAATGTCATAGTGTCTAACAGGTTATAATCCTGAAAAACAAATCCGATTTTATCCCTTCGCAATATGGATAATCCCTGATTGGAAATATGCGTTATATCTTTTCCATCGAGAATAACGGTTCCCTGTGTGGGCTTGTCTATGGAAGAGAGGATATTAAGTAAAGTGGTTTTTCCGGAACCGCTTGGACCCATTATGGCGACAAAATCTTCGTCATAAATGGTAAGGTCGATTCCTTTTAGGACTTTGGTACGGAAGCCTTTGGCGCCGTAGTCTTTGGTGAGGTTTTTGATTTCTACTATTTTTTTGTCGTTCATGTTCGTAATGTGCTCCTTTCTGTAGGGGGATGCAAACTCACTTTTTTCAAATGGTCCGTTGTACAATATATACAAATCAACGCAGGCACGCTTTCGCTGCATTGCCGCCAGTAGCGGTACATAAGGTGCCAAAATACGGCACCTAAGTACCGACGGCGGCAGAGCACCTGCTTTTGTTTTGTATATATTGTACAACTACGCTTTGAAAATATGGAGTTGTGCAATTGGCTATTTGCAAGTATATAAATATGCAAATAATTGAGTTGATTTAGATAATTGCAAAACTCTATTTCAATAACCAGAACTTAGTCAAAATAAACAAAATAAGACGCGATTTCGCTTGCGGTGAGCGTCGTTTTTGTTTATTTTGAGTAAGTTCGTGACTAGCGATAATTTTTTCGCAATCACCTAATCGAGTTTATTATAAAAAAGGATGAGCTAAAAATCCTTACAATTACATTACAAAATAAGCTGGAACATTACAGATTTGTAATGTTAGGAGTTTATTAGATATATGCGTTAATATTGCTTTTTTATATATAAACTTAGATATTAAAGTATTCCCTGTTATCTTTAAAAGTTATAGTGAATCTGGTATATTTGTCGTATTCACTTTCTACTGTAATTTCATGTTCCAGCTTTTTTATTATTTCGTAGACCATATAGAGGCCCATGCCGGTGGATTTGTATTGGCCGTTATGGTGGTTGCTTCCGATATAGCCTTTTTCGAAGATTCTTCGTATATCGATCTCTTTGATGCCCTCTCCGTTATCCTCGATGTATAATTGAATCGTGTCGCTCTGTGTATTAGTGTAGATTTTTAGCTGGGGATTTTCTTTTGAGTATTTAACAGAGTTACTTATAAGCTGGTCAAGAACGTAGGTCAACCATAGAGGGTCTGTGTATACACAGAGGTCTTCTGCATCAGGCTGTATATCAAGCGTAAAATGTTTTCTGATTAAAAAGAACTGGTTGTTGTGAATTGATTCCTTGATGCATTTTAAAAGTGAGGTTTTACGTACCTGTAAATCAAAAAGACTGCTTTGCATTTTCGTACCAAGCAGGGCAGATCTGAGCAGCACATTCATTCTTTCCAACTGCTCTAAAAAGGAATCTTTTAATTCCATATCTTCTATTTTTTCAGCCATAAGTAAACTTGCGGATAATGGTATCTTGATTTCGTGGCACCATTTTGCAATATAATCCTGCATGTCGCAATTCATATCAAACTGTTCCTGTAACTGCTTTTTCAATATAAGAACATCATGCGCTGCTATATCCGTTTCTGTATGAGCTGAATCTTCCTTAAAAAGTCCATGAAGCTCCGGCAGTTCTTGAAATTCCTGATAGATTATATAATCCTGTTGCATCAGTTCCTGCTTTTTGCGTTGTATTCGTCTATAGCGGATAGAATCAGAAGCATAAAAAACCATCATTACAGCTGCTATCAGAAAATCTAGATATATGAGATATGATATTTTAATTTCGGGAAGTAGAAAGATAAAATATAGATTGTAAGCAATGCAGGGCAGAACGCCTGTTAAAATTGATTTATAATGTGTGCGGCAATAACTCATCTAATATAATCCTCCCTGATTTTTATCATTTTCAATATTGCTTTAAAATATGTCTCATTCAATGTAATACCCCTGCCCTTTCTTTGTCCTGATTATCTCTTCCCCGCAATGCGTCTGTAATTTATTTCTGAGTCTGCTGACTAATGTAGTCAATGTGCCATCCGAAACAAACTCGTCAGTACTCCATAACGTCATCATCAGTTCGTCCCTTGTAACGATAGCCGGTCTGCATTCCACAAGCTTTAGCATTATCCTTTTCTCGGATTTAGTTAAATCAATTTCTTTTCCATGCAAAATAAGGGCATCGCCGGCTTGTTCAAAATATATGTCATTACTCAGCCAGATTCTTTCTTTTACCTTATACTGATATGTTCTTCTGAGTATGGCTTCAATTTTAGCTTTTAATAGTTCCAGACGAAAAGGCTTTTCCACATAATCATCGCCGCCCTGTGCTATCGCCATGATTTTATCACTGTCATCATTCCTGCTGCTGATATAGATGACCGGCACCTGTGAGATTTCACGAATCCGCCTGCACCAATAGAATCCGTCAAAGTATGGGAGGTTGACGTCCATGAGTACAAGATGCGGGTTGTATTTTGTGAACTCGGTGAGAATGTCGTCAAACTTAGTGACAGTCTTGGTGATGTATCCCCATTTTTGCAGGAATTCGGTAACCTGATCGGACAGTATTTTGTCATCTTCTATGAGGAGGATGGTTATTTTAGTGTCTGATTGAGTTGTGGCTTCATAATCTACATTTGTATTTGAGGTTGGGGTGTTATATGAGTTGGTGGTCATGATGATTTATCTGCCTTTATAATAAAATTTTATGTATTGCTGTCTTTATATTTTGCGGAGTATATAATGCTCTCTTTATAATGTTATATTTATTGTGTTGCTTATTATAACGAATTATTATAATAATTTTCTTCAGATAAATTTTTTCAAGACGGCCGTTGTACAATATAGGCAAATCAACGCAGGGCACGCTTTCGCTGCGTTGTCGCTCGTAGCGGTAGTAAGCTCGAAAATACCTCGCTAACTACCGACGGCGACATAGCACCCTGCTTTTGATTTGTCTATATTGTACAACTACGTTTTGGGAATAAAAAGTCTCACAGAGGTCTTAATATTCAGTAAATTCTGGCATCCACCATCCCAGATTGTCATCAAGGAAAAGGCAGTATGACGGTTGTGTGCTCTCATCGGAATAGATATAATAATAGTCCATCCAGCCGTGTGTAATATAAATATACTCGTGTTCCAATCTTCCAAGCTTGTCAAAATAGCTGTCCCATACCTGGTACCAGGTTCCGAATATATAGGGATTGTGGTAGTATTGTCTATGCTGTAATAATCCGTTTTCATCATACTCATAATCCATCCACAGTACGTATGACGGTTCTTCATCACCTACATCATATATTCCGCTTGAATCAAAATGTACAGTTTTTCCGGCATCATTATATTCTTTATTTTCTTTATAGGCTGATACATAATCAGAGCCGTTATCTCCATTACATGACTCAAATTTCGTATAGTCAACGCTTAATCCACCCCATAAATTACCAATTTCATCGGACATTCCGACAAATGTAAATCCACATAATCCCGAAGTCACAATATCGCTCGGATCTCTTTCAAAATGACGAATCCCACAGCCTAATCCTGTCTGTTCATCATAATACAGAGTCAGCCGTATATTGCCATCCGGTAAGGCGTACTCATAAAACGGTGTACTATCTGCAAAACCATATTGGGATAAAAATGAATCTTCATCCATATACCAGAGGCACCTTTCGTCGTACGGATTCTGGGCAATATAAGCATCAACGCCTTCATGAGTCCATTCATCTGTATTTTCGTTATCATATGAATTGTCTGTTTCTATTTCATTCCATTCAAGATTATCTATATTTTCTTTAGATACAGTTCCGCGATCTATTCTTGTCAATCCGCCGTCAAAACATTTCATAACGTAACCATAAGAATCTTCACTGCGGCAAATATAAAGTTCCATCTTCCCGTCATTATCATAATCAAAATATGTATACCGGTGTTCTTCGTCTCCATACGCTGCCAGATACGCTTCATATACCCTTCGCTCTTCTTCCGGCAGAATAATTATTTTATCTTTCAGAATAAGGCTATATTCTTCTATCTGCTTTACAATGCCTGACATGCCCGCTGCGTGGTTAATCCGCGCATTGTCCATATTATCATTAACCTGTCCGCAGGCACACATCATTGACAAGATTGATAAAGTAAATAATATATTAATGTATTTTTTCATATATTTAAATTTTCCTCTTATTAAACTTACCTCTTAATAAGTATACCGTTCCGCTGCCTGTGATTCTCCAAACATTTATATCTCCAGAAGTTCCAGAATCTCATCCCTGCTTAGACTTCCAATCTGCCCTGAATCACTGCCGATAACCTGTTCTGCAAGATTCTTCTTTGTTTCCTGAAGTTTAAGTATTTTTTCTTCTATAGTATTTTTCATTATCAGTTTATAGACAATCACTTTTTTTGTCTGACCTATACGATGCGCGCGGTCCGTCGCCTGATTCTGGACAGCCAGATTCCACCATGGGTCATAATGTATAACCATATCTGCTCCGGTAAGGTTCAAGCCTACGCCGCCGGCTCTTAAAGAAATCAGAAAAACCGGCGTGTTTCCTTCATTGAACTCTTTTACCAACTCAAGACGTTTCTCCTTGGATGTGCTTCCCGTAATCGTGTAATATGCTATTCCTAATGAATCCAGCGACTTTTGCAGAATCTCCAGCATGGAGGTGAACTGTGAAAAAACTAACATTCTATGTCCGCCGTCTATAGCGCTCTGAATCAGCTCCATACAGGCTTCCAGCTTGGCAGCTCCACCTTCATAATTGTCAAAACACAGTGAAGGGTCACAGCAAATCTGACGCAGTTTAGTCAGTTCTGCCAAAATAAGCAATTTGTTCTTATTAAATTCCTCATCATCCTGACCTGCAAGCCTTTCACGCATATGCAATACCTGAGCGTCATAGAGCGTCTGCTGTGTACTGCCCATCTTCACAATCCGACTCTCCTCAAGTTTCTGAGGTAAATCCTTAAGCACATCTTCTTTCAATCTGCGCAGGATAAATGGATTCACCATTTTTTGCAAACGCTTCATGGCCTGTTCATCGTTATTTTTTACTATAGGGCTTTCCAACTCGCGTTTGAACACATCATAGCTATATAAGAATCCGGGCATAAGATAGTCGAAAATGCTCCATAATTCGCTTAAGCGGTTTTCAATAGGCGTACCAGTCAGAGCATATCTAATTCCGCTCTTTATGATTTTTACTGCCTTAGCCGCTTCGGTCGTATGATTCTTGATATACTGCGCCTCGTCAATTATTTGGTATGCAAATTGCTTATCCTCATAATGATCAATATCACGTTTAAGAAGGTCGTAAGACGTTACTATGACGTCAGATTCCTTATATGCTTCTATTTTGAGCTGTCTCTCATCCTGCGTACCGGTGATAAGTGAAACCTTCAGTTCCGGCGCAAATTTCTGAAACTCTTCTCCCCAGTTAAAAACCAGAGACGCGGGCGAAACAACAATGGAAGTTTCTCTTCTTCCCTCCTGCTTAGCGGCAAGCAGAACCGCGATTACCTGTAAGGTTTTACCCAGACCCATATCGTCTGCTAAAATCCCTCCAAACTGCCATGCTTCCAAGGTACGCAGCCACTTATAGCCGTTCTTCTGATAATTACGCATTATCTTGGACAGGCTCTCCGGTTCCTCAAAATCCGCTTCTTTTACAGTTTTAAAATTCTTAACTACTTCTCTGAAATGACTGTCCCTGGTGCTGTAGATGCTGTCATTTTCTTCTAACATCTTGTCCAGATACAGGGTACGGTACATGGGAAGGTGCATCTTGCCCTTGACAAACTCTTTCGGCTTTAATTGCATGGATTCCATAAGCTCCGCAAGCATTTCCAATGAAGAATCGCTCAGATTAACAAATGAGCCATCCTTTAATCGGTAATATTTCTTTTTAGTGCGGTAACTGTTAAGAATATCCAACATCTCATTCTGCGGAATATCATCCGTGGAAATATTAAGTTCAAGCAGTCCCGATGATACGGAAACTCCAACCGAAACCTTTACCTGTCTGACGGCATGATACCCCAGAAAGCGCTTCGTGCAACGCACCTCTCCTATTTCCATCAGTTTCTCAGTGCCGCTTTCCATAATCCGATAAACTAAATCCTCATTTTTACCGCAATGCAGTTCTCCCATATGTTCATCAACTTCCGGAAACCACTGCATAGTCTGGTACAGAACCTCTTCTTCCCTCGGCGTATCCCGATACGGTTCCATACTGATTCTATTATTGTTCAGGATATCCAGTACCGAAACTTCTTTCTCTCCATAACGGGCATGAAGCCTGCATGTTACATTCTTATCCTGCGCATCAAGATAAAAAATAAAATGCGCATCCGGCAAAAGATACTTCTTAAATCTTTCAGAATCCGTTTCCCTGATATCTACGACGCCCTGTAAACTTGGCAAAATTCTATGATAGAATTCCGACATATGATTTCTGCCCACATGGAAACTGAAATAGTTACCAAATGAAAGATTAGTCAACGGCTCTATTTTTTGCATGAAATCCCTGTCTATCCGGCAAAGATTATTACCATCTATGTAGTAGTCTGAATCGCTTCCTCTATACATATCGGGAATGCTGCCCTCTACTTTTATTCCATGGAATTCATCACTTCCCGGTTCCTCGTCAGATATTCTCATAACTACTTTCGGATTGCGGTTTAGGCAGGTCAAAGTTCCTTTCTTAGTCTGCCTTACGTCTTTATCATCATATTCTATTGTATCCTCACCCAGCTGTTCATAAAACTCATCAAGTCTCCATCCAAATAGATTGAGTTCGCTGCCGACGCCTTGTTTTCGATACAAATAGTGCCCACCCGACTCCATAAGCCTCTGGTAGAATTCCTCTTCTTCCCGCACGATTCTGCTGATG
>CAMWWS010000114.1 GCA_947178085.1 uncultured Lachnospiraceae bacterium
TTATTGGTGTAATGGCATATTTGGGAAAAGCGCTTGCAACATCAACTATAATACAAACTGCTTTTCAGGGAAATAATGGATTTGTTTATTCTTATTCAGAAGGTAATGGCGATAAAGGATATGATGATATAGAAATCATTTTAGAATATGAGATGGAAAATATAAAAAAGTCAGGAAAGTATAATGAATTAGAAGAAATTTATCGCATGCAGGTAGGAGAAAAAATATTTGTTTATTTTAAAGAAGAAGGAAAAATTCTTGAGATTGATTTTTTGAGGCAGAATGATTTGTATTATTGTTCCGGAAGCAATGTTTTATTATATGATGGTATAGGAAGCAGTGACAGATATACAACAGAGGAGACAATTAGAAAAGATATTGCGAATACTATGTGGCGTGGAGTTGGACTTAAAGAGATAGGAGCACCTGCATGGGGAGTATCCGATGATGAGCAGATATTTTCACTGACTATTAATTCAGAGAAAGTTGATGATGTCATTCTGATAGATGAGAAAGACGGAAAGAAATATTATTTTTGGATTATGACTAATTTAGAAGAAATTGAAACTATTGATGATGTGAAGGCGGCGGAAATACATATGGGTGTGCGTTGATTTGTCAATATTTCATAACGAACATCTTGAAATATTGTGCAAACAAAGAATCCTAAAGAAACACACAAAATCATCCGATATATACTGTAAGGCATTTAATCGTGTGCTTAATTAAATGAAACGGATTTCGGGCAAAGTCAAAGGAGGACGAGTAATGAGCAAAATTAACGGTTATGGTATTAATCAGAGCAGCTTTTATGCGAATTCTTCGAAGAATAAAACTGCAAAAGAGACAAAAGAAAAAGACAAAGCTGATAAAACTGAGAAGAAAAATTCTTCTGTACAGTTAAGTTTTCAGGCAAAGAAATTATTAGACGAGCTTAAGAAGAAATACAGTAATATGGATTTCATCGTTGCCGATTATGAGAATGATGAGGAAGCGTCCTCATATCTTGCAAGGGGCACTAAAGAGTTCAGTGTACTGATTGACCCTGAGACATTAGAGGAAATGGCGTCGGATGAGGACGCAAAGGCTAAGAATATCGGAATTCTGGAAGATTCTGTAAGCCAGCTTAAGGATATGTCGGATAAGCTGGGTGATAAAAAAGATGAAGTAAAGCATCTTGGAGTATCTATTGGAAAAGACGGTAAGGTTTCATTTTTTGCCGAATTGGAGAAGATAGGCGAGAGGCAGAAAGAATGGATAGAGAAGAGCAGAGAGAACAGGAAGGAAGAAAAAGCTTCTAAGGAAAAGACTGCTCTGGAAAAGAAGATGCAGGAAAACGCGCCGTATGAGAAGACAAAAAAGACGAGAGTTCAGGCTGATTCCATAGAAGAATTGATTGAAAAAATCAATGCAGTGGACTGGGACAAGGTGAAAGCTGAAGAAAAACCTGAAGAGGGCGGAAGATTCGATTTCAGCATATAATTAATTATATCAGTGTTTAAATAATAATAAGTTAAAAGGAAAAGGTAACAATGGATAATATAGGTAATGAGACGGTTACCAATCGAAAAGGCGTTTTACAAAATAAGTATTACTTATATCTTACGGAATTCTTTGCAGGAATGTCTGTTATGGCAGTGGAGCTTGGCGCAAGCCGGCTCCTTGCTCCGTATTTCAGCTCTTCCCAGATTGTCTGGACGATTATAATAGGAACGATTATGATTGCCATGGCGCTTGGAAACATTTGGGGCGGCAGGAGCGCTGATAAAAATCCCAACCCGGACAAGCTGTATATCAGAATCATCATTGCTGCAATCTGGATTGCCGCTATTCCAATATTGGGAAAGTATATAATAGTAGTGATTTCAGCGGCGCTTGTTTTTACGATCAGTAATAATTTTCTGATTTTCGCGGCGTTTTTATCATGTATGATTATTTTTGTGTTTCCGTTATTCCTGCTGGGTACTGTTACTCCGTCTTTAGTAAAGTATACGGTGGACAGTCTCGAAGACAGCGGTAAAACGGTGGGAGCGCTTGGTGCGTTCAATACCATAGGCAGCATTATCGGAACTTTTCTTCCTACCTTTGTGACGATTCCGGCAGTAGGAACTTCCGTGACATTTTTGATTTTTGCAGGAATTTTATTGACTCTTTCACTGATTTATTTTATCAGTACAAAAGGGAAAAAGAAGCAGTGCACAGCGGGCATTATATTATTTTTTATATGCTGTGCATTCGGTGCTTCAAGCCGTTTTGCTTTTTGGGAGACAAATCTTTTGTATGAAGGAGAATCCATTTATAACTACTTACAGGTAAAAGAAACTGACGATAGTGTAATACTTTCTACCAATGTATTGTTCGGCGTACAGTCCATTATGAAAAAGGACGGAGGCGCTACGGGCATGTATTATGATTACGCTATGGCTGCTCCTGCCATGGCCGGCAGGGTAGACGGGGATATGCTGATTCTCGGAATGGGAACAGGCACTTATGCGAAACAGTGTGCGCATTATTATGGCGCATCTTCCATAAAAGGCGTAGAGATTGATGAAAAGATTACTAAGCTTGCGGGCGCATACTTTGAGCTGCCGGCTTCGGTTCCGGTGACAACCTATGACGGACGCGCGTATCTGGCGGCGGATAAGGGAACTTATGATGTCATTATGGTGGATGCCTATCAGGACATAACTATTCCCTTTCAGATGTCATCCATAGAGTTTTTTACTCTGGTGAAAGAACATCTTAATGAAAACGGCGTTATGGTAGTCAATATGAATATGCATTCCGACGCAGAGGGCAATATAAACGACTATCTTTCTGATACGATAGCAGAGGTTTTTGACTATGTATATACTGTAGACGTGCGCGGCTCGACTAACAGGGAGCTGTTCGCCACGCAGAATCCCGACGTAATCTCAGATTTTGAAGCCGTACGGGGCACAGTCGAGGATACGGAACTTCAGATGATGCTTGCGAGGGTATCAGATGGAATTGCGCCTTATGAAAAAGGGGAGTATCTTCTGACGGACGATAAAGCGCCTGTTGAACTACTTGGGATGCAGGTGATTGATGCGCTTATACAGGAAGAACTTTCGTATTATAAAGACTTGTTCAAGCTTAAAGGAATACGGGGCTTTCTGGAAGATTTATAAGCTTAAGTTTACTGATTTAATAATATGGGAATGTTTAATACGCTTCTTTTTGGGAATGATAGAAGTACGGAAAGGAGCGTGAAAATAAAATGGATTTCAGAAACAGTGAGACGAAAGAAAACCTGATGCGTGCCTTTGCAGGTGAAAGTCAGGCGAGGAATCGTTATACTATTGCCGCTAATCAGGCAAAAACTGAAAGACTGTATGTAATTGAAGCAGTATTTCGCTTTACCGCTGAGCAGGAGCGGGAACATGCGGAGGTATTCTATAAGCATCTGAATGCAGTGTCGGGAGAAAACATTTCTGTTGACGGTACGTATCCCGTGGATATCGCAAATAGTGTGGCGTCGCTTTTAAGAATGGCGCAGCATAATGAATATGAGGAGCATGGCGATGTGTATCCGAACTTTGCAAGAAAAGCGGAAGAAGAGGGATTTCCTGCCATAGCAGATTCTTTCAGGCAGATAGCAGAGATAGAAAAGATACATGGAAACAGATTCGGTCAGTTTGCGGAGTGGCTCGAAGACGGTAAACTCTTTGTATCAGATGTTGAAGCGGCGTGGATGTGCATGGAATGCGGTCATATTTACAGAGGGACCGAGGTACCGCCTGTATGTCCGGTGTGTCATAGTGACAGAGGTTACTTTATCCGCCTGGAACTTGCCCCATACACGGGAAATTGTTGTATTAAGTAAATATTTTCAATGACCATATTGCTATGCGGGGTATCTTTGCCCCGCATTTATATATTAAATCATGTATGATTATTTTTTAAAAAATTCGTAATATTTTTTGCAAAATTCCTTTTCGTAACTCATAATATGTGTTATTATATATAGGTAGTGTAAAAAATTAAGAGGTAAACAAAAGTCAGAAGCCGATGAAAAAAGGATTACTCAATTTCATCATAGTTTTGCTGATACTGATTCCTACAGCTCTATCCGTCTTTTTGGTCATAAGGCTTAATACTGTACAAAAAGAGCTTGAAGAGCTGCAGGCACAGGTAAAAGAAGCTGAGACTGTAAACAGCACCCGGATTCTTGAAGACGAAGCGGTATTCGAAGCCGGAACTGAGGAATTTCAGAATATATATACTGCTGACAGCGTTGATGTATCCAGACGTGACAGCATAGGAATGAATGAACCGGACTCTCAGGAGTCGATACTTCCGGAAGGGAATATACGCAAGGTGTATCTGACATTCGATGACGGTCCAAGCAGTAATACCGGGAGAATTCTGGATATACTTGCAGAGTATGACGTGAAGGCGACTTTCTTTGTAGTAGGAAAGGAAGACGAAAAATATAAAGCGTTGTACAACCGGATTGTTGAAGAGGGACATACTCTGGGAATGCATTCATACAGTCATAAATATGATGAAATATATCAGTCTGTAGACAGCTACGCACAGGATTTGAGTAAATTACAGGAATTTTTATATGATACTACAGGCGTATGGTGCAGATATTGCAGGTTTCCTGGAGGAAGCAGTAATACGGTCAGCAGAGTAGATATGAAAGAGCTTATTGCCTATCTGGATGAGCAGGATATAACCTATTTTGACTGGAACATTGCGTCCGGAGACGCATCAAGCAGCTATATCAGCGCAGATGCCATACTGTATAACTGTATACGGCAGATACCGAAGTTTGATGAATGTATTATTCTCATGCATGATGCGTCGAATAAAAATACTACGGTACAGGCATTACCCACGCTTATTGAGAAGATTCTGGCGATGGAGGATACAATAATCGTTCCGATTACAGAAGATACGGAACTGATACAACATATAAGTAATGAATAAGAAATGGAGGATCATAGAATGGGTTTTTTCTCAGATTTAAAAGATGATTTAAGCCAGGCTGTAAATGAAATGACGCCGGAAGGTGAAATTGATGCAGCGGCAGCCGGTAATGAATTATCGGAAGATAATGGAGCAGGGCTGCAGCAGGAAAGCGCTATTACTCCGGAAGCATTGAGCGATATGCTTGATATGGTGGAGACAATCAGCACTGATAGTGGGTTGGAAATGCCCGAAGAGGAACTTGCAGATGACGGAATGGAGGAACAGGAAATGGAACTTTCCGATGCCGGAATACCAGAGCAGGAAACAGAGCTTCCTGATGTTGATTTACCGGAGCAGGCAGCGGAACTTCCTGTTGACGAAAGTCAGGAAACAGAAAATTATGATGTGGATATGACGGCTGTGTCTGAAATATCAGAACAACCGATCGAAGAAATAGCAACAGAATCAATATTAGAACCTACAGCGGAAGAACCGCTTGAGGAGAATGAAGGAGAAGAGTATATTATGGAAGATGTGATGAGTATTGAATCAAAAGTAGTGTCAGATGAAACAGCAGTTGTAACAGAAGGAATGTCTATTACAGGTGATATTACTTCCGGAGGTTCACTGGAACTGATCGGTAATGTTATAGGAAATATAGAAATTCTCGGAAAATTAAATATAACCGGTGGAATTCAGGGTAATTCCAAGGCGGCAGAGATTTATGCAGAAGGCGCAAGAATAAACGGAGAAGTAATAAGCCAGGGAAGCGTAAAGATCGGACAGAGTTCAGTAGTTATCGGTAATATTACTGCAAACAGCGCAGTTGTAGCAGGCGCTGTAAAAGGTGACATTGATGTGCATGGTCCGGTTATTCTGGATACCTCAGCAATCGTTATGGGTAATATTAAGTCCAAATCCGTGCAGATTAATAACGGAGCCGTTATTGAAGGTATGTGTTCACAGTGCTATGCAGACGTTAATCCTACATCCTTCTTCGACGAAATCAACAAGAAGAGTAAAAAGAAAGAAAAATAATATATCGTTGGCTTGGGAAATGTGTGCAAACCACACATACAAATTCGCGAGTTGAGAAAGGGGCATGGATATTAATATGCAGCGTGTTCTATTGAAATTAAGCGGTGAAGCATTAGCCGGTGAAAAAAAGACCGGTTTTGATGAAGATACCGTACGCGAAGTTGCAATGCAGGTGAAACAGCTTGTCGATGATGGTATCCAGGTGGGTATTGTAATCGGCGGCGGAAATTTCTGGCGCGGTCGTTCCAGTGAAAACATTGACAGAACAAAAGCAGATCAGATTGGTATGCTTGCAACTGTTATGAACTGCATATATGTGTCTGAGATTTTCCGCTCTGTCGGTATGAAGACCAATGTCCTGACGCCGTTTGAATGCGGATCTTTCACCAAACTGTTTTCTAAAGACAGAGCCAATAAATACTTTGAAAAAAACATGGTGGTTTTTTTCGCAGGAGGCACAGGACATCCTTATTTTTCAACGGATACGGGCGTAGTGCTGCGTGCCGTTGAGGTGGATGCGGATGTTATACTGCTTGCGAAGGCGGTTGACGGTGTTTATGACGCCGACCCCAAAACGCATCCTACAGCGAAGAAATATGACGAAATATCCATTGACGAAGTGATTGAGAAAAATCTTCAGGTTGTGGATATGACTGCTTCAATTCTTGCCAGAGATAACAAAATGCCGATGTGGGTATTTGGTTTAAGCGAGAAGAACAGTATTGTAAACACAATCAAAGGAAACTTTACGGGAACCAAAGTTACAGTATAAGTGTATAAATACAGAATAGTTATGATTCGCGAAAGAAAGGTAGGTTTTTTAGGAATGGATGACAGGATAAAAACATATGATGAGAAAATGAAGAAGGCATATGACTTTCTGGTAACGGATCTCGGTACAATTCGGGCAGGACGTGCTAATCCTCATGTACTTGACAGAATAAGGGTGGATTATTATGGAACGCCGACGCCGCTTCAGCAGGTTGGGAATATTTCGGTTCCTGAACCAAGAATGCTTCAGATTGCGCCATGGGATAAGAGCCTTATTAAGGATATTGAAAAAGCAATCATGATGTCTGATGTAGGAATAACTCCAAGCAATGACGGAGCCGTTATCCGGCTGGTATTTCCTGAACTAACCGAAGAGCGGAGAAAAGATTTGGTAAAGGATATCAAGAAGAGAGGCGAAGAAAATAAGGTTGCCGTCAGAAACGCAAGACGTGACGGAATGGATGCTCTTAAGAAGCTTGCCAAGACAGAGGTTTCAGAGGACGAGATAAAGGAACTGGAAGACAGGCTGCAGAAGCTGACAGATAAGTATATTAAAGATATTGATGTTCTTGTAGAAGAAAAGTCAAAAGAAATCATGACGGTGTAAATAAGAGACATAAATATTAAGTAAGGGGATTGTAGAGTTGTGGTTATTCTGCTTTCCCCTTTTACCTTAGGATTATATTGAGAGGAGCATGACACTATCGTGAATATACCTAATCATGTGGCAATTATTTTGGATGGAAACGGCAGATGGGCAAAAAGCAAGGGTATGCCCAGAAACTACGGACATACGCAAGGTGCTAAGACCGTAGAAGTAATCTGTGAAGAGGCTTATAAGATGGGAATACAGTATTTGACGGTTTATGCTTTTTCTACAGAGAACTGGAACAGACCTAAGGACGAAGTGGATGCGCTTATGAAGCTATTACGTAACTATATGAAGACCTGTCTGAAAACAGCAGCAAAAAATAATATGTGTGTCCGTGTAATCGGCGATAAGACCGGTCTTGATGAAGATATCAGGGCACGTATTGAGCAGCTTGAGAAAGCTACCGTAAATAATACGGGACTGCATTTCCAAATCGCCATCAATTATGGCGGCAGGGATGAAATAGTGCGGGCTGGAAAGCCACTTGTGTCAAAAGTTGAAGATGGCGTATTGAAGAAGGAAGATATTACAGAGCAGATGCTTAGTGATGCG
>CAMWWS010000115.1 GCA_947178085.1 uncultured Lachnospiraceae bacterium
TTGATATAGTTAATGCTGAAATAGCCGGGACAAAAAGGTTCTCTGCTAGTAGGGCTTTTTGTTATGAACCAAGCATAAATTTCCCAATATTGATAAATAAATCCGTGACTGCTATAATGATAACAATACAAAAATGCAGAAATAGCGGGAAGGAAAGCAATATGACAGAGCAATTTAAAATATTTGAGACTGAACTGACAGGCACGGATAAAGGAAATCCATATACAGACATTTGGCTTAAAGCGGATTTTATGAATGATTCCGAAAAGATAGAAGTAAATGGATTTTACTGTGGAAATGGCAGTTATAAAGTTCGTTTCATGCCTGCAAAACCGGGAAAGTGGACAGCAGTTACAAAATCCAATGATCCTATGCTTGATAATATTGAATTAGTGTGTGAGTGTATACCTGCCAAAGAAGGAAATCATGGGCGGGTGATGCGCATGAGTGAAGTACTTCCTCAAAGTGCAGTTTCTGAAGAAAGCCGGTTTCATTTTTTGTATGAAGACGGTACACGGTTTCAGCCTTTTGGAACTACCTGCTATGCATGGATTAACCAGCCGGAAGAAATTCAGGAGCAGACACTGGAAACGTTGAAAAAATCTCCTTTTAATAAAGTAAGAATGTGTATTTTTCCTAAGTTTTATACATACAACAATACAAACCCCAAGAACTATGCGTTTGAAGGAAATGAGGAAGAGGGTTTTGATTTTACACGTTTTAACCCTGTATTTTGGGAAAATCTGGAGAAGCGTATAGGACAACTGGATGAGTTGGGCATTGAAGCAGATGTTATTTTGATGCATCCTTATGACAAATGGGGATTTTCCCAAATGGATAGGGAAACGGACGTATTTTATCTGAAATATACGGTAGACCGTTTATGCCATTTCAAAAATGTATGGTGGTCTATGGCAAATGAGTTTGACTTGCTTCCATGGAAATCCATTGAAGATTGGGAACTGTATGCCCGCGTAGTTATGAGAAGGGATTCTTATGGACATCTCCGCTCTATCCATAACTGTGTGAAACTGTATGACCATACCCGCTCGTGGATTACCCATGTGAGTATGCAGCGTATTGATATTTATAAAACATCAGAGGCAGTCAGCGATTGGCGGCGGCAGTATCAGAAGCCGATTGTAGTAGATGAATGTGCCTATGAAGGAAATATTAATTACGGCTGGGGCAACATTTCGGGAGAAGAACTGACCAGACGGTTCTGGGAAGGCTGCATTCGAGGAGGGTATCTTACCCATGGTGAGGTTTATGTCCAATATGACCGGATTTGGTGGGCTCATGGGGGAAAACTGCACGGCACCTGTCCGGCGAGGATTGCTTTTTTGAAAGAAATTATAGCGGATGCGTTCGAATGGGCGGCTCCTGCGTGCCTCACTCCGGATAATTCCGGAGCAAACTGGGACGTTCCCTGCCTATGCAAAGAAGATGATAAATCTTATTTCCTGTATTACTTTGGATTTTTTAAACCTGCTTTCCGCACATATGAACTGGAAGAAGGCTGTACCTATGAAATTGAGCTGATTGATACTTGGAATATGACCATTGATAAACTACCGGGAACTTACTCAGGAAGCATAAAGATTGATATGCCTGAAAAGCAGTATATGGCTATTCGTATGAAAAAAGTCTGATTAAGCTGTACAGTCAATGCCATTCGTAATCTAATAGCATTGACTGTCTGCATTGCGTTTTATATGTATCTATTTTTTCAATAATCCCTTTAAGGAATCCACAGCGCCGGATACCTTATCAACCGTAAGCTTTGCTTTTACGCCATCAATAACCTGATTCACAATATTATCAGGCAAATCTACTCCAAGTACACTCTCCAAAGCTTTCACCGGATCCTTTTGAAATTGCTCCTGTAAATTCTTGTCCTTGGTAATTTTATCTACCGCTTTCGTTATTTGCTCTTTTACATCCATTATTATATCCTCTCTTTCTGTTTTGCTTCCCTGCAAAGTATACGTGAAAAACAGTTCCAACTACACTTTCAGTCGGGAAGGCTACTCATTTATTGTAACCTCATCTATATGATTATGTAAAGGAGATTATTGCATAAATACATTCAATTGCTTATTTAAATAAACTATGACATAATGCTGTCATAGTTTATTTGCTATACTGAAGCGGAAAGGAGAAAAAAATGAAGATTGATCGACTTATGGGTATCGTTGTTTATTTATTGAGCAATGGTCGGACATCTGCACAGAAACTGTCAGAAGAATTTGAAGTCTCCGCCAGAACGATAATGAGGGATTTAGAATCATTAGATCAGGCCGGTATTCCAATTCAGTCTTTTTATGGTGTAGAAGGCGGCTATCAAATTATGGATAGCTTTGTTTTAGAAAAACAGGTGTTATCAAAAATACAGCGTATAAGCCATACGAAAGACGCTACTATTTCCGTGGATTTGAGCGTTGCCGGTGAAGACGGCAAAATAAATGAACAATTAAGCCAGTTGGAAGATGCAATCGAGAAAAAATGTGTCGTTCGGTTTTCTTATACAAACAGTCGTGATGAAGTAAAAGAGATTCAGGTAGAACCGGTTTGTCTTCAATACAAATGGTATAACTGGTATCTGATTGGATATTATGAAAAATATCAGGATTATCGGATGTATAAATTAGTTCGTATGGACAGCTTACAGATGACAGATAAGCAGAACACATTAGCCCATAATATTTCGGATATCAAGATGAAAGATAGCGATGAAAGCATTGTGCATATCAAACTGTATGGAAAAGCAATCATAAAAGCAAAGTGCAGGGAATATTTAAATGGGCAAATCACACGGGAATATGAAAATGGTGATTTTGAATTTTGCTTTTCTGTACCGGAACATGAGACATATTGGTATGGTGTGATTCTTTCTTTTGGAAACAAGGCTAAGATAATCGAACCACAGGAAATAAAGGAACGAATAATAAAAACCTGTAAAGAAATCCAAATGGAATATGAGATAGGAGAGTGGTGAAATGAAAGAAATAAAAAGATATGATATTAACGAAGAATGGGCACATTCAGGAATTATCAGAGCAGGAGACTTCTGCTTTTTAAATTATTGTGTACGGAATATAGGGGACACTATTGAACAGCAGATTAAAGGAGCTTTTGATGTAATGGAAGAGCGCTTGGCATTGGTAGGATTGACACTTGAAAATGTAGTGCAGATGAACTGCCTGTTTAAAAATATATGGGACATTCCGGTAATGGAAAAAGTAGTTAAAGAAAGATTTAACGGAAAATACCCGGTACGCAAATCAATCCAGACCGAGTTTGCCGATTCCGGAAATTTGCTGTTCCAGGTAGATGCTATAGCTTATGGAAGTGCCGGTATTGATAAATAGAGAGCTACTAAAGCGGAAATTCTAAATTACAGGGACCTTTTTGTCGAAATTGCATATTATTTCGGTGTATCTCACCGGCTGCTCAAACCAAGACAGATGTGCGCAGCCGGTGAGAACTTCTGTCCTGCCGTTTTTTGAGTGCTTTCTAAAATACTCTCTCTCGTAATCCCCACAGGTCATGTCGTATTCGCCGACAATCAGAAGCTGTGGCTTGTGTATCTCGGCAAGATACGGCAGATAGTTCTCATAAAAATCCGCCGATTCAAAGAGCTTCTGCCTGAAAGCGGCAAACTTGCCCCAACAATCCTCCGACACCTGAGGATCATCAATATGGTCATTGATATAGGCGTTATACTTTTCCGTGTCTATTACATGACAGTAACGCTGAACCTCTTCGTATAAATCTATGCTCATAGACTTGTCAAAGGCTTCTTTTGCAGATATGCCGTTTCTCAGAATTTCTTTGCAAAGTCCAATCTGCTCCGCATTATCATTCTGCTCAAAGTACGGCAGAGTGGCATTTGCAATCGCCCTTGCAGTATGCAGAGCGCTCCACATGGGGTTGTCGTAAATTACAGCATCGGTGCTGTCGGGGTATGTATGGGCATAAATGAGCGCAAGCATTCCCCCGAAGGAATGTCCAAGCGGTATCCAGCTCTTTATGCCGAGAGCTATCCGCATTTGCTCTGTCATTTCCACAAGGTCATTCACACACAGCTTACAGTTCTCGGGGAGAGCGTCGGAGCGGAACACTCCGTACTGGTCGAAGCTGATAACATGGTAATACTTTCCGAGCTGCTTTGCCTGATAGGAATATGTCAGGCAGCTTTCACCGGGACCGCCGTGAAGATATACCAAAGTCGGACCATTCTTTTCACCGTATTCCTCATAGTATATTTGCTTACCATAGATGTTTATGTATGGCATATTATATTCACCCTCTTAATATTTGTAATTTTTGTAACACAAGCAACGCTTGTGTTTTCATAAGCAACGCTTGTGTTTTCATAAGCAACGCTTGTGTTTTCGTAAGCTGCTGAGCTTGCGTTTATTGTATCATATCATCAGTCAATAGTCATTCATCAAATGATTGTTAGATTCAAGATAGAATGGTATAATAGCGTATACCTTATACAATCAATGAATGAAGTTATGGAGTGGACGATTATGGATTTTTGTGCTGAATGGCTTAACAATTTATTATGTTCGATGGATAAGAATTGCGATAGTTGTTTGTTTGAATCCTGTGCAAATCTGCACTATAAAGTGAATGGAATGGATAACATATTAGAAAAATATGTGGGTAATTTACCTGAATTTATCTCGTTTCTTGAAAAAGAGTGGGGATGGAAAATAACATATAGTGAGGATGAAAGTCAATTATTAGTTGATGAAAACAAAGATTTTTGCGTATGTCCTATTACGCAGAATGTGCAAGGGAAAGTTTCAGGTATGCTTTGTAATTGTTCCGAAAAATTTGCAGAACAGATGTTTTCAAAGGTATGTAAAAAAAAGATAGCAGCAAAAGTGAAGCGTTCAATTTTGCGTGATGGAAAATCATGTATTTATGAAATTTCAATCTGAAACGGGCAGGAGAAGGATAAAAGTATATGTATAACGTAAATATTCTGCATTTAATTAAAGGGGCAAAACAGGCGAAAGGACTGACTGTCATTATTGACGTCTTCAGGGCGTTTTCACTGGAATGTTATTTATATGATATGGATGTGAAACTGATACGCCCCGTGGGAACGATAGAAGAAGCGTTTTCTCTTAGAAACAGTATCCAAAACAGTGTACTTATAGGCGAGCGGCATGGCAAAAAATGTGACGGATTTGACTACGGCAATTCGCCGTCATCTATTTTGAAGAATGATGTGGCCGGAAAAACTATTATACATACCACCAGCGCTGGAACGCAAGGAATTGTCAATGCCGTTCATGCGAGTGAAATAATCACAGGAAGTTTAGTCAATGCAAGGGCAGTTGCTGAATATATCATAGCCAGACAACCGCAGACAGTTTCTCTTGTATGCATGGGCAATGGCGGTGTAAGACTTGCGCCGGAGGATGAACTGTGTGCGGAGTATATTAAAAGTATTGTAGAAAACAGGGAATTAACAGACATTGAGCAGAAAGTAAACTGCCTAAAAAATAATGGTGGTGAACATTTCTTTGATAAATCCAGACAAGATATCTTTCCGGAAGCTGATTTTTATATGTGTATAAAATATAATATATTTCCTTTTGTAATTAAGATTACAAGGGACGAAACAGGCTATGTCGCAAGTAAGGAAAAAATAAAATGTTAAATTATAATATAAGTCCACAATATTTTACTTCATTGGAGAGTGCCATAAATGCACTCTTCGGAGAAGGAACAAAAATTGAAAGTACCGGCATGATATCCGGCGGCGATATTAATGAAGCATATGCATTGACGCTGACAGGCGGCAAGTGTATTTTCATGAAATCAAATACCAAGGAGAATCTTTCTTTTTTTAACGCGGAAGCGGCAGGACTGGCTGCCATTGCCCGGACAAAAGCCATTGGCACGCCGAGTATTCTTGGTGTTGGAACCGACAGTGACAGAGCTGGATATTCATTTTTGCTGCTTGAGTTTATCTCCGGTAAGAGCCGCAATAGAAATTACTGGGAGGACTTTGCCGGGCAGCTGTCCGATATGCATAAGGCACCAACAGCCGGATTGGTTTCGAACGGAAAATATGGTTATGACAGCGACAACTATATTGGCATGCGCAGACAGGTCAATACTGGGCATGACAGCTGGGTATGTTTTTTCCGTGACTGTCGTCTTGAACCGCAGTTTAAAGACGCAGCCCGGTATTTTGACAGTGAGGATACGAAAAAGATAGTCAGATTTCTTGATCACATTGATGAAATTCTTGTGGAACCTGAATATCCGTCACTGTTGCATGGTGATTTATGGTCAGGAAATGTTATTACGGGAAATGACGGCGCGGCATGGCTGATAGATCCGGCAGTCTATGTGGGGCATGCTGAAGCGGATATTGCTATGACAGAACTTTTCGGGGGATTTCCGCCGGCTTTTTATGATGCCTATAAAGAAGCGGCGCATTTACAGCCGGGGTATGAACGCCGCCGCGATGTGTATAATCTTTATCATCTTCTGAATCATCTGAATATGTTCGGGAGGACGTATCTTCCGGGGGTGAAGCGTATTATAGGGGAAATGAGCTTTTGACATCTTTTCCTTTTATCGTGTATATTGGAAGTGGGAGAAAAAAATCATGCAAAAACGTCTTATAAGCATATGTACAACTTTAATTTTAGTATTTAGCATCTATGGCTGCGCCCAAACGGCCGAAGACACTCCGACTGCAGAAACGGTAGGGTCAGCATTGTATGATGCAGAAGCAGAGCGTGAGGAAGCAGAACTGAAGGATACAGTAGCAGAGAGTGATGAAGCATCAGTCGAAGGGGAGTTGGACAAGACTGTAGCCGTAGAAGAGAAGGAGCAAGGTGAAGATGAGACAGACCCTATGTCGAACATCACGGCAGAGGATATGTTTTTTTATAAAATTGATAATAACGGTGCAGTGATTACCGGACTGAGGGCAAAATATAAGAATTATTTGCAAGAAAACATGTCAATGGATAATGAAATAGAGATTCCTGATACACTGTTCGAATATCCCGTTGTAGAAATAGGCGATAATGTCTTTGAGAATATCAAATTGAAAAGTGTACACATTCCTGAATCTGTTGAAATAATAGGAGACAGCGCTTTCAGAAATACTGGTATTGAAGATGTTAATTTATCAGAATGCTATAATTTAAAAGAGGTGAAGACTAACGCCTTTGAAAATTGCAATCTGCACGATGATGATTATCATATATGGTTTATGGAAAAAATCGGAGAGCGGGCATTTGCCGGAAATGAGCAGCTTACCCGGGTTAATTTCTGGTCGGGAGATGTGACCATTGAAAAAGATGCTTTTGACGGCTGCGGAGATGAATTGCTTTTTTATGTGGTATGGAGTAGGGAAGAAACAGGTAAGGAAGTAGAAGCATACGCTGAAGCAAATGGGATTAAAGTGGAATATTCTGTGACGACTCAGATTAACGTTCCTTCGGAGCCATTGCTCTTAACTCCGGAAATAGGAAGCTTTTTTTATGGAGAACTGGGTGGTACATATGACGATTGGGATGATGATATGTTTTGTAGTTTTGAGAAAACACCGGATGCTCCCAATTTTGGATTTGAGGACTGGCAGTGGTACGGCTGCAGTAAATGGGAACATATCTTTCTCTTTGCTAATCAGACAACTGCTTCATCAGAGCTTAATTCTGCCTCAGACCGTTACTGTGCCGGCAATGCCGTTTGTGAAAACAGAGAACTTACATGGGCAGAGGGGACAGAAGGTGTCGGAATCGGAGAATATATCGTCTATGACCAGATTGTATTTTCCGGAAATCTCATAGAGCCAAATGGAAATAAGATTTTAAGGGCAGGCGAGTATGGAGAAGACGGATATATAGATTATACGCAGATTTGTATAG
>CAMWWS010000116.1 GCA_947178085.1 uncultured Lachnospiraceae bacterium
CTTATGAAGAGGGAATTGTTATCAGGGCAAGCGAAAGAGCCGGAACGATGGTAGAAAAAAATAAGAACATAGTTTTGACGGTGGCACAGGGAAGTAATGGAGTAGTTGTACCGAATGTAAAGGGAAAGTCGCAGTCGGAAGCGGCCTCGATTCTGGAAAAAGAAGGTTTTAGCGTAAGCGTTTCAGAAAATTACAGTTCCGAAGTTGAGAGCGGGTATGTAATCTCGCAGTCACCTGAAGCTGAAACAACAGCGCCGGAAGGAGCCGCTATTACTATATGGGTGAGTCTGGGTGAAGAAAATGCCAAGATTAAGGTCCCCAATCTGATTGGATTGTCGGAAATGGATGCGATGGTAGTCCTGCATGAAAACGGACTGGAGGTTGGAACGGTATCCCAGACCATCAACGAAGACGTATCCCTGACGGATAAGGTATGTTATCAGAGCTATTCCGTGGACACATATGTAGATAAAGGAACTGTAATTGATTTAAAAGTCAGTGTAGGTCCTACGGAAGTGACTTATAAATATACGGAGGGAATTACAGCGCCGACAGAAGATCCGGACTATCAAGCGGGTATTCCCGTGTCTGTAGTCCTGATAGCTACGGACGGTACACAGTTATTGAGTACACGGACGTCGTCGTTTCCTATATCGACTAATTATTCGGGAATCAAGTCTTCCACGGGGGTGGTTCAGTTCACATTTACCGTGACGACTCCGGCGACGAACACGACCAACCCGGATACAGGTGAGACAATGACGATTGAAGGAACTTCTACAGAGAAGATAGTGACAAGAGTGGTTACATTTACGGAAGAATGAAAAGAGGATTAATGGTAGGAAAGATTATCAAGGGAATAGCCGGATTCTATTATGTGCATGTGGAAGGGAAAGGAACTTACTCATGCAGAGCAAAAGGGATTTTCCGGAATATTCATATCAAGCCGCTCGTAGGAGATAATGTCCGTATGGAGGTACTTGATGAACAGAATAAAGAAGGAAATGTGACTGAAGTTCTTCCGCGGAAAAATGCGCTGATACGTCCAGCGGTAGCGAATATCGACCAGGCTCTTATTATTTTCGCCATTGTTAAACCGAATCCGAATTTCAATCTGTTAGACCGATTTTTAATTCAAATGGAGAGGCAGAAACTTTCAAGTATTATCTGTTTTAACAAGCAGGATATTGCATCTAAGGAAGAAAAAGATGCGCTTAAAAGAGCGTATGAAACCTGCGGATATCAGTCGCTGTTTATAAGTGCGCTTGAAATGGAAGGCATAGAAGAGTTAAAGAGCATTCTTGCAGGAAAAACAACGGCTGTTGCCGGTCCCAGCGGCGTCGGAAAGTCTACAGTTATTAACTGTCTTAATCCTGAGGCTAACATGGAGACGGGAAGCATAAGCGAAAAGATTGAAAGAGGACGCCATACCACCAGACATTCAGAAATCATTGCGCTGGGAAATGAAACCTATATAATGGATACGCCCGGATTTACGTCTCTAAGTATTTCAGAGATTGAGAAAGAAGAACTTGGCTTATACTATCCGGAATTCAGACTGTATGAACCTTATTGTCGATTCAGCGGCTGCGCGCATATGGATGAGCCTGACTGCGGGGTTAAGGAAGCTGTTGAGCGTGGTGAAATCAGCAGGGTGCGGTATGAAAATTATCAGATGTTGTATCGCGAAGTGAAGGCTGTGAGGAAGTATTAAACGGTTTACGGCTGCCGGCATATAGATTTAGCGAGAATATCTTCGTATTTAGATAGTATTGAAATACTATATAGAATACGAAGATTTTTTATTTGACATTTTATTACCAATAGAGTATGATAAGTTATACAAATCATACTTATAGGAGGCTGAATTATATGACTGCACCAAAAGGTAAATATGCATGGACGGCTACTGTCGGTGAAAAAGGACAGATAGTTATTCCGAAACAGGCACGCGATATATTCGATATAAAACCGGGAGATACGCTTCTGATTCTCGGCGATGAGGAGCGCGGCATTGCTATTCCTCCGAAAGGAGCATTTGCCGAATTGTTCGGCGTGGCGTTTAAGGAAAAGGACGGTGAGGGAGATTGAAGAAAATAGCATTTTTTTGTATTCCTGCTCATGGTCATACCAATCCGATGCTTCCGGTTGCCGCTGAACTTGTCAGACGCGGGGACATAGTCAGGTTTTATTCGTTTGATGAATTCGGGGAGAAAATAAGAACTACCGGAGCAGAGTTTATATCCTGTGATTCTTTTCTGCCCGAATTGACTAAGCAGGAAGAGACAAACCTGAAAAACGTTTCTACTACTGAAATGACGATACAGGATATCCGAATTACACTCCGAATGAATGATTTTCTGGATAAGGAGTTCAAATCATTTAATCCGGATGTGGTATATACCGACTCGGTCTGCTTTTGGGGAAAGCTGAACGCATGGAAACATAATGTTCCGATGGTGGTGTCTACAAGCACCTTCGCATTCAATCAAATGTCTTCCGGATACATGAAGAACAGTCCAAAAGAAATAGCAGGTCTGATTTTCGGGCTTCCAAGAATCTCAAAAGAGCTAAAAAAGCTGGAATCCTACGGATACCATGTAAAAAGCTTATTTTCTTTGATTCAGAGCGATAATAATACCGATTCTGTCGTGTATACTTCGTATAGCTTTCAGCCGTATGCGGAGAGTTTTTCAGACCATTATGCATTTGTCGGACCTTCGGTATTTTCAAAGGTCTTGCCCCAAAAAGAGAAAGAAAAGCCGCTGATTTATATCTCTATGGGAACGGTCATAAATGACCGCCCTGATTTTTACGGTAAATGTATTGCAGCTCTTAAAGACCTGAATGTCGATGTCATTATATCCTGCGGAAATGCCATAGACCGCGAAAAGCTGGGAACGCTGCCGGATAATATTAAGGTTTATCCCTATGTTGACCAGCTTGATGTTCTTTCTAAAGCGGATATCTTTATCACACATTGCGGAATGAACAGCGTTTCCGAAAGCCTGTATATGGCAGCACCGATGGTTCTTTATCCACAGACGGGTGAGCAGAACGCTGTGGCGAGAAGAGTAACCGAAATCGGGGCGGGAATTATGTTAAAAGATGATTCTCCCGAAAGCATCCGTACAGCCATACAGGAAATCATGGACAATAAGGCATACGGAGATTCTGCCGCTAAGTGCAGTACGGATTTTAGAGCCTGCCCCGGTACTGCCGGCGCGGCGGAATTTATCGAAAATGCGCCGCATTCCTCAAATGGTATCGATATAATAGGTGAATTGAACAAGGCAGGTACGAAATTTCAATTGCTATATTGGCTGATTATTATAATAGCAATTAGTCTTGTCGGTCTTCTTGTAAGCTGGAAATATGTATGGATAATCGGATTAGCTGCCGGAATACTGTCTACACCTATTGTCAGGACTGCACAGAAGAGAAAGTATGCCAGATTGACGGAACACAATAAGAGATAGACGGATAGAAAATAAGGACTACCGGCTAAGCTGGTAGTCCTTACTAACTATATTAGTAAAATTTCTTTATGCAATGTATATCTGACTGATTCTGTTTTATCCTCATTCAGATGATTTGTTTCTTCTACTATGACGTATCCGGCTTTTTTACAAAGCGACTGCGCAATTAAGTTATCAGATGTTGTATGTATGTAGATATTCTTACGCTGGGTTGATAAAGCAGCTTCCTCAGCAAAGTTTAATGCAAACATACCTACGCCCAGTTTTCTATATTTTTCATGGACGATAAGCATGCTTATCCAAAGGCTGTCATTGCTTAGTCCATTTAACTTTAGCCAGGCAATCGGTACTACGCCTTTTCTGATTATATAGTTCAATTCATCATCCGGTGCGTTATAGATTAGTGCTTCTTTCATTTCTTTATAAAATTTAGGGTATTCATTTTCCGATATATTAGTCAAATGCAGTGTCGAAACATTTGACGGCAGAGTAAGTAAATCACAAATGAAGATCAAATGATTAAAGTCATCTTCCAGAGGAACTATATTTAGATTCATCGGAATATTCGCCTTGAACATTAGCAAACCATCAACTTCAAAATCCTCAAAAGGCTGAGTTTCAATTTGCTCAAATTTCAAAGTCTTATGCATATTAAGTGATGCTTCATTATGTGGCTCAACCGTGCATAACAGTGTCTTCGCATTAAGTTCTGACAAGTGCTGTCGTGCGGTGTTGACGAGCAATGTTGCACAGCCCTGGCGTCTATATTCCGGAGTAACCCATAAATCAGCATAAAACCACTTCGAAGGTTCAGAACTGCTGCGGATAAAATTCGCATATCCAATGATTTCACTATTGCTGTTATACATAATCGTGCAGAAAAAATCAGAACGGTAATGAGCGGTAGATATTAGATTAGTCAGCCCCTTAATGACTTCGTCGGACATTTCGCCGTGTCTTTTTGTAATGGAATGCAAAATGATATCATCGGGATACTTGATAATTTTTATAACTTTGTTTTTGTCTTCAGCGTGTGGCTGAAAAGATGTTAGATTATTCACATTTATACCTCTTTCTGAATAAAAATCGCTCCTGATAAAATCAGAAGCGATAAATATATCCAATAGAAAGAGTCGCTGCTATATGGACAAAACGGCATTTGATTTTATCAGTCTGTTAATTGTTTCCATTGTCATCTTGTCCACCTCGCTTTCAAATCAGTCTTATATATGCTATATTATGGCATATATTCTTGGGCTGTGCAAGTCATATAAAAAGTATTTTCCTTTAAAAGCTTTCTCATTAATAAATTAAAAATAAAAAAGATATGTAACTTTTTACTCCCTTCAGACGTGTTAATAGCAGAGGAGGTGAAACACATGAACATCGAGAAGAACATAAGAGAAGCGGTCATAAAATACAGCGATACGCTTTACAAAGTCTGCATTGTTATACTATGCAATGAACAGGATGTTCAGGATGCCATTCAGGATACCTTTTGCCGTTATCTGGAGAAGAAGCCGGAATTTCATGATGAGGAGCATGAAAAGGCATGGTTGATCAGGGTGGCTACCAATATCTGCCGTGATATGATACGTTTCAGAATCCGGCACCCGAAGGTTGATATCGATGAAATAGAAAACACTCTTGCGGCGCCGGAACAGAAAGAAATATTGGAAGAACTTCTCGAACTGCCGGTTAAGCAGAAGACAGTCATTTATCTGCACTATGTGGAAGGATATCAGATAAAGGAAATAGCGGATATTCTCGGACTGACAGAAAGCGCGGTAAAAATGAGGCTTCGGCGGGGAAGAAAACAGATGCGTGACGCGTTCAGCATGGAAGGAGGCATATAACTGATGGACGGATTTGAATTAAAAGAAGTAATGGAACAGGTGCATATATCAGACAAGATGCAGGAGGAGATTATTATGAATATTCAAAATAGAATGGAAAAAAGAACGCATAAATCAGGAAATTGGAAGAAAGCGGCAATCGGTGCGGCAGCATTTATCATAATAGCAGGCGCGGTCAGCGTTCCGGTACAGGCATTTGTAAGTAATATTGTAAAAGCGCGTATGGAGAGTATTCCGATAGAGGAAGTGCAGGGAATCAGCGATATGTTACGGGAGCTGGATACGGAGGCGGACGGTTTTTCAAGGGAGTATTCTAATGAAGAAAAAGAACGCAATAAAGAGCTATGGCAGGCATATAAGGATGGAAAATTTCCCGAAAATGACATTGTGCAGGTGGACAATGCGGAGGATGCGCCGGAAGGGACACTCTGTTATATTAATTCAACCGGCGTTTTCAATCTGCCGGCTCATGAAATGACGGACGAGGAACTTCTGGAGATTATTGATTTTCAGCATAAGATGAGTTATGCAGTTTCACAAAGCACGGCAGCTCAGGAAGCGAAAGCGGAGATGGAAGCAGAGAGAAATCAGCAAAGAGAAATCATTGAGGCAGCAGGCGGAATCAGTGAAGAGGAAGCCATCGGGATTGCAACAAAACAGATGGAGGCAGAACTTGGCGAGATGGCAGAAGGAAAAGAAATATTAAAATATCAGGACGGTTCTGCAGCAGTGATTATATTGGATATATCGGAGAAGACGGATTATGAGCATAAGGGAGATTTTGCCTATATGGTACATTTCCACAACCCGAATGACCATACGTCATATGAGTGCATTATTGATGCTATAGACGGGAGTATTTTGGAGATTAATAAATAAACGACGGATGAAAAACTGTTGAAAATAATTTAGAAAGCTCTTGGCTGAGGTCAGGAGCTTTTGATATATTATTTTAAAAATCTGTAAACTTTTTCTTTAGTCGCGACAATGTATAAGTGCAAGGGCAAATCTTTGCAAGCCGGCTTGAAAGAAGAAGGAGGATGGCTGCTATGAATAATGATGAATTTGAGCGGTTTATCCTGAAGTTTGGAAAAGATATACTGCGGTTTTGCCGGATGACAGCCGGAGACGCAGAAAACGGAGACGAACTGTATCAGGACACTATGCTCAAACTGCTGGAGAAAAAGAAAAGACTGGACTCTACGCAGAATACAAAGAGTTACGCCTTATCCACTTCAATTTATCTTTGGAAGAACAAGAAGAAAAAATACGCAAACAGGATGAGACTGGTTCCGATTGACAGTATGGATGAAATATCCGATGAGGGATTTGAGGTGTCTGATAATGACGAAAAAATTTCGCCGGAACAAATTGTATTACAGAAAAATGAGGCGGATATGATTCAGGGATTGGTTGCATCCCTGACGGAGAAGTACAGAATACCAATTTATTTATATTATTCGGCGGATATGCAGATAAATGAGATTGCTGAAATTCTCGGGCTGCCGGAAGGAACCGTCAAGAGCCGGATGCGTAATGCTAAGAAAAAGTTAAAGGAAAAATTGGAGGCGCTAGGATATGACAGATGAAAAATTGGATCAAATCTTAAGGCAGGCCCTTGCTCCTGAAATCAATGACAGAGAAATACGTGTGCGCAGAAGGAGAAAGGGTAAAATGAATAAATCTTATAAAATAGGAAAAGCGGTTGCAGCGGCAGTTGCGGCAGCAATCATAGGAATCGGCGGTCTGGGATATTTTAATCCGGTGCTTGCGGCAAAGATCCCGCTGATTGGAAAAATTTTTGAGAAAGTCGAGGATGATGTCACATATTCCGGTGATTATACGGATAATGAAACTGTCCTGACGAATGAAGATTATGAAGGCAATTTGGATACATCGGACTATTCCGTATCTGATAAGGGAATAACGCTGACTGCGTCGGAGGTCTACTGCGACGGATATTCCATATTCCTTACGGTGAATGTTGAAGCGGAAGATGCAGATTTTACTCATATTCCGGAGCATTATACAAGCTTGAATGTCGCAGATAACCAAACAGCCGCAGGATTTTATATAAGCGGAACATGGAGTGTTGATGGAAATACACCCGAACTTCTTGAAAATACGTTTGAAGGAGATGTGATTGATGCTCACACTTTTGTCGGTATGTTGAAGATGGATTTTACAAAGAAGTTTGAAGGCAGCGGAGAACTTAACTTTAAAGTAGACGGTCTTGGCTATGATGATGACAGGATGCTTGACAGCGAGGAGATATCCGCATCCCACTGGACAGATGGAAATTGGAATATAATCCTTCCGGTTGAAGTGAACGGGAACGATGTAAATACAATTGAAGTGGGCGAGAAGAAAGGGAACATTACGCTTGATAATGTGGTGGTATCTCCATATCAGGTAATTGTCCATGCAGCGACGCCAGGAGAACATCGTGAACTGACGGATGACATGAGAGAGAAATTACTTTCAAAAGATCCCGATATGACAGATGCGGAAATGTTTGAAAAAATCGGATGGTCTTATGAACCCTGCTATACGGTAGTATTTAATCAGGATGGGGA
>CAMWWS010000117.1 GCA_947178085.1 uncultured Lachnospiraceae bacterium
GAGCATATACTGCCACAGCTTGCCGCAATCGAAGATAGTAAGAAAATCGACGGATTTCTGATTGTACTTAATACGATGGGCGGAGATGTGGAAGCCGGGCTGGCGATTGCAGAAATGATTTCTTCATTAAGCAAACCGACAGTGTCTTTAGTGCTGGGGGGCAGCCATTCAATAGGAGTACCCATAGCAGTGAGCACAGATTATTCTTATATCGTGCCAACGGGAACAATGGTTATTCATCCTGTTCGTTTAAATGGTATGGTTATAGGCGTACAGCAGACCTTTGACTATTTCAAACAGATTCAGAATCGTATTACAGGATTTGTATGTGAGCACTGCAAAATATCTAAAAACCGTATGGAAGAGCTGATGATGGAGACAGGTATGCTGACAAAAGACGTTGGAACAGTTCTGGTAGGTAAGGAAGCGGTTGAAGAAGGGATTATTAATGAAGTCGGCGGAATCAAGGATGCAATAAGCAAACTGCATGATATGGTAGAAAGAAAAAAAGCAGATACAAAATAAGGGATGACAATTGACCAAGGAAATGCTATACTATAAATTGCGATTAGACTATGATGGGATTAATGCTTATCATATTCAAGAATACGGATTTATTTAAGAAGCATAATTATCGCATGGAGGTCAGACATGGCATCAAATCAGGGAAGAGGAACAGGTTCGCGAAAAAGCGGTACCAGTGCTTCCGGAAGGAAAAGTACAGCAAGCGGTGGAAGGTCAAAGAGTACGGCTGATACAGGCAGAAGTATGCGCGGTGAGCCGATGGATACGGCAATTCGTAACGAGATATTATTGATTGCCTGTCTGGCGCTTGCTGTTATATTATTTTTATGTAATTTTGGTATTGTTGGTAAAATCGGAAATGCAGTCAGCTCATTTATGTTCGGTATCTTTGGTCTTATGGCATATGTGGCGCCAGTGATTATTTTTCTGGCTATTGCTTTTGGTATGTCTAATATCGGCAATAATATTGCGACCAGAAAACTGATTGCCGGTTTGGTAATTTTTTTCCTTATAAGTATGATATTTGAGTTGGTAAGCGTAAAATATACTGAGACGGATACCTATCAAATAGTGGAGATTTATCGGCGATGTAGTGAAAAACGCAGCGGCGGCGGTATTATTGCCGGCACTGCGGCATATGCACTGCACAAGATGCTTGGAATGGCGGGAACTGTACTTGCCGTGATTGTGATTGGAATCATCTGCGCTGTTATTGTGACTGAAAAATCCTTTATCGGAGGCGTTAAGACTCAGGGCAGGAAGGTATATGAACGTTCTATGGAGGATGCCGCATACAGGCGGGAGCGCGCAAGAGAGAAGCGTGAGGCCATGGAAGAACGCCGTGCCAGAGAAAAGGAGCTTAGGCAACAACAGGAAGAAGAGAAAGAGAATGAGAAGATTCTCAGGATGGATAAAAAAGTATCCGGCGTTATGATTGATACTGCTTTAAGCAATAATCTGAACAAAGAAAATGAGTCGGCTGAGAAGATAAGAGATGACATTCATGAAATTACATTGAATGAAGATGTGGATGATGAAGAGCCGGTTATAAGGACGCAGGAAACATATCATTTTATTGAAAATAAATCCGATGATATGGCTGAGATTCATATAGAGGAAGATGAGCTTACATATGAGGAAACAAGAGAAATAGATGAAATAGAAGAAATGGAAAGTGAAGGAATAGAGGCGCAAGGGATAACAATACATAAAGAAGGTATGACAACAAAAGATTCTTATCGTGAACGTCCCGTAGCCAAGCTGCCTGAGAGAAGAAAAACAGTGGAAACAACGGCAGAAGCTGCAGCAGCGCCTAGCGGTTTTTCAAAGGATGCGCCTAAAAGAACGCCCAGAGAATATCATTTTCCGCCATATAACAGACTTGTCAAAGGTAAAGGAAAGAATAGCAGTAATACGGACAGGGAATTAAAAGAAACCGCTGTTCGGTTGCAGCAGACTCTAGGGACTTTTGGTGTAAAAGTGACGGTCACCGATATCAGTCAGGGTCCTTCCGTCACTAGATTTGAGCTCCAGCCGGAACAGGGTGTAAAGGTAAGTAAGATCGTAGGTCTTGCTGACGATATTAAGCTTAATCTTGCAGCTACGGATATTCGTATCGAGGCTCCAATTCCGGGAAAAGCGGCAGTGGGCATTGAAGTTCCTAATAAAGAAACTAGCGGAGTTGCCTTAAGAGATTTGTTAGAGTCCGATGAGTTCAGGAATTTTCCTTCCAAACTGGCGTTTGCGGTAGGAAAGGATATTGGCGGTAAGACAGTGGTTGCCGATATCGCCAAGATGCCGCATATGCTGATTGCCGGGGCGACAGGTTCAGGTAAATCGGTTTGTATTAATACAATTATCATGGGAATTCTGTACAAAGCGCACCCGGATGATGTAAAATTAATTATGATAGATCCAAAGGTTGTAGAATTAAGTGTATACAATGGAATTCCGCATCTGCTTATTCCGGTTGTAACAGACCCAAAGAAGGCGGCCGCGGCGCTGCACTGGGGCGTAGCCGAGATGACGGAACGTTATAAAAAATTCGCCGATTATAATGTGCGTGATCTGGCAGGTTATAATAAAAAAGTTGAGAGCATGAAGGCGGGCGGCGATGCCGATGCTCCGGAGAAAATGCCGCAGATTCTTATTATAGTGGATGAGCTTGCAGATTTGATGATGGTTTCTCCCGGAGAGGTAGAAGAGTCCATCTGTCGTTTGGCACAGCTTGCAAGAGCGTGTGGAATACATCTGATTATAGCTACGCAGAGACCTTCTGTTGACGTTATCACCGGACTTATTAAGGCAAATATGCCAAGTCGTGTTGCGTTTGCGGTATCCAGCGGTGTGGATTCGAGAACTATTCTGGATATGGTAGGGGCAGAGAAGCTGCTTGGAAAAGGAGATATGCTTTTTTATCCACAGGGTTATCCGAAACCGGCAAGAATTCAAGGAGCCTTCGTGTCCGACAAAGAAGTGTCAGATGTAGTCGATTTTCTGAAAAATCAGGAAATCGGAAATGTCTATAATGAAGATGTGGAAGAGAAAATCAGGAACATGGGAAGCTCCGGATCTGATGGAGGTGCGGGCGGTATTGATTCTTCTTCGGAATATGACCAGTATTTTGCCGAGGCTGGCAGATTTATTATTGAAAAGGATAAGGCATCTATAGGTATGCTGCAAAGAGCCTTCAAGATAGGTTTTAACAGGGCGGCAAGGATCATGGATCAGTTGTGTGAAGCCGGGGTTGTAGGTGAAGAGGAAGGTACGAAGCCCCGAAAGATCCTGCTTTCCTTGGATGCGTTTGAGCAATTAGTAGAAGAGATTCTTTAAAGTATCATATAGATTGAAAAAGGAGCAAGAAATAAGCATGAAAACAGATATTGAGATTGCTCAGGAAGCGGTTCTTAGTCCAATTGTGACAGTTGCCAGTAAGCTTGGAATGCAGGAAGACGATTTAGAGCTGTATGGAAAGTATAAGGCTAAAATTTCGGAAGAGTATATGGAGAGCATCAAACAAAATCCGGATGGGAAATTGATCCTGGTAACCGCAATTAATCCGACTCCTGCGGGGGAAGGAAAGACTACGGTCAGTATCGGTCTTGGTCAGGCATTTGGGAAGCTGGGAAAAAATGCTATTCTGGCTCTGCGTGAACCCTCTTTGGGACCGTGTTTCGGAATTAAAGGAGGTGCGGCAGGCGGCGGATATTCTCAGGTTGTCCCGATGGAAGAGCTGAATCTTCATTTTACAGGTGATTTTCATGCAATTACATCTGCCAATAACCTGCTTGCGGCATTATTGGATAATCATATTCAGCAGGGAAATCAGCTTGGAATTGATACTAGACAGGTTGTATGGAAAAGATGTCTGGATATGAATGACAGGGTACTTAGAAATGTTGTTGTAGGGCTTGGAAATAAAGCTGACGGCACGGTACGGGAAGATCATTTTGTAATAACAGTTGCTTCAGAAATTATGGCTATTCTATGTCTGGCAGCGGATATGAAGGATTTAAAGGAACGTCTTGGCAGAATCATTGTAGCTTATAATTATAAAGGAGAGCCTGTGACTGCAGAGGATATCAAGGCAGTAGGTGCAATGGCGGCATTGCTGAAAGATGCAATTAAGCCAAACCTGATTCAGACGCTTGAGCATACGCCTGCACTTATTCATGGAGGACCATTTGCCAATATAGCGCATGGCTGTAATTCTGTCAGGGCAACTAAGGCTGCGCTGAAAATGGCTGATTATGTGATTACGGAAGCCGGTTTTGGCGCTGATTTGGGAGCTGAGAAGTTTTTGGATATCAAATGTCGTATAGCAGATTTGAAACCTGATGCCGTTGTTCTGGTGGCAACTATCAGGGCACTGAAGTATAATGGAGGCATAGAGAAAGATAAACTGTCAGAAGAAAATTTAGAAGCACTTAAAAAGGGTATCGTTAATCTGGAGAAGCATATTGAAAATCTACACAAATACAGAGTGCCGATAGTTGTTACCTTAAATTCATTTGTGTCCGATACTTCTGCAGAGATAGATTATGTAAGACAGTTCTGCGAAGCGAAAAACTGTGAATTTGCTATTTCGCAGGTATGGGAAAAAGGCGGAGAAGGCGGAGTTGAACTTGCAAGTAAGGTGCTCCATATCATAGAGGATAAACAGTCGGATTTCCATTTACTCTATGAGGATTCACTTTCTCTTAAGGAAAAAATTGAGACGGTGGCGCGTGAAATATATGGTGCGAGGAGTGTAGTTTATGCACCTGCAGCTGATGTACAGCTACGAAAACTTGAAGAATTGGGGTTTGGCAATATGCCTGTCTGCATGGCGAAGACGCAGTATTCATTATCTGATGACCCGGCGCTGCTTGGCAGACCGGAAAACTTTGATATTACAGTCAGGGAGGTATATGTTTCTGCCGGAGCGGGCTTTGTAGTTGTATTGACGGGGGCCGTAATGACGATGCCGGGACTTCCTAAGGAGCCGGCAGCCTATAGGATAGACATAAATGATAATGGTGTTATAACAGGCTTGTTTTAGATATATACGATAACATGAAGAATGCAGATTAAGAAAGGAGCGTATTTATAGAAATGCCAAAGATTATAGATGGGAAAGCTATTTCTGCCCAAATAAAAGAAGAATTGAAGCAAAAAGTATCAGAAATGAAGCAGAATGGCGTAGATATATGTCTTGCCGTTATTCAGGTCGGTGATGATCCGGCATCTTCAGTATATGTAGGTAATAAGAAAAAGGCCTGCGCCTATATCGGAATTGAATCTCTTTCTTATGAATTACCCGAAAGCACCACGCAGGAGGAATTGCTTAAATTAATAGAGGACTTAAACGAACGAAAAAGTGTGAATGGTATTTTAGTACAGCTTCCTCTGCCAAAGCATATTGATGAGAAAGCGGTTATCAATGCAATTGACCCAAAGAAGGATGTTGACGGTTTTCATCCTCAGAATGTTGGAAATCTGTGTATCGGGCAGAATGGCTTTGTGTCATGTACTCCTGCCGGTATTATACAGCTTCTGAAACGTTCAGGAATTGAAATTGCGGGAAAAGAATGTGTTATAATTGGGAGAAGCAATATTGTCGGAAAACCGATGGCACTTTTGCTGCTTAGAGAGAACGGAACCGTTACTGTGACACACTCCAAAACAAAAGATTTGAAGGAAGTAACAAAGAGAGCGGATATTCTTGTGGCGGCTGTAGGAAAACCCAAGCTCATAACGAGAGAGTATGTGAAGGAGGGCGCTGTCGTCATTGATGTTGGAATCCATAGAAATGAAAATAACAAGCTTTGCGGTGATGTGGATTATGATGATGTCGCTCCGATATGCAGTGCGATTACGCCGGTTCCGGGTGGCGTCGGACCGATGACGATTGCCATGTTAATGTATAATTGTGTGGAGTCGGCTGGCTGATTGTTAGAAAGGAAATGCCTATGAAATGCCCAAATTGTGGGAAAGAAATAGAAGAAGGCCATCTGATTTGCGAAGAATGCGGAAATGAGATTCAGATTGTGCCTGATTTTGAGCCGGAAATTGAAAACAGCATAACGGAACCCCTTTCCACACTGGCGGCATTGCAGGATGATGAACAAACAGGCGAAGACGGCAGTCAGGATATACAGGGAGAGGGTAGCGGGAAACCGGAAATAGAAGAGGATGAAGAAAGCAGAATAGAAGAAATAGCGAAACGCAGTCATAAGATAGGTGTTATGATTGCCATAGTTATTGTACTTTTTTTTGCTGTACTTTCCTATCATTTTTATTCCAGATATGTAGATACTGTGGAGTATAAGGTTAATAAGGCGAAAGAGTATGCTGCTAACGGAGAATATACAAGGGCGATTGAATATCTTGATAGTGCATATGAAAAAGATGATAATAAATCACAGATTTTATTTATGAAGGCAGATTACTATTATCTGATGTCGGATAATGAATCTGCATTACGTGAGTTAAAGTTAGTCATTGATAAGGGAATTTATTCTTACGAAGATGTTGAAGAAGCTTATGATAAAATGATTGCGATATATGCGAGGGAAGAACGTTATGAGGAAATAAACGAGCTTTTACTTGCTTGCAATGAAGACGCAATTGTTACTATGTTTCAGGGATATATGGCAAAGGGACCGGAGTTCAGCTATGCCGAGGGAGACTATGATATGGTTATACCACTAAAATTAAGCTCTAATACGGCAGGAACTATTTATTATACTATGGATGGTTCAACGCCTAACAAACTCAGTAGTATTTATACTGCACCTATTTTTCTGGAAAACGGAGATTACGAGATTAGCGCGGTTTTTATTAATGATTACGGAATTAAAAGTGAGGTTGTAAGCAAAACATACCATATAAGTCCTGAAATACCGACGGCTCCTGAGGTAAATCTGTATAGCGGTGAATATATTAAGCCCATGATGATTGAAGTGGTAGAACTGGAAGGCTGTAGCATTTATTACACAGTGGATGACTCGGAGCCTGACAATAGCAGTATTCTTTATACCGGTGCTATTCCTATGCCGCTTGGAACCACATACTTCAGATTTATAAATATTAGCGAAGAAGGCATAGCAAGCGAGATAACGGAGCGCGTATATACATTAAAGCTGCAGGATGCTATCTCAACGGATGCGGCAGTGGTAATACTGCAGGAAATGCTGCTGAGAAACGGATATCTGAAAGATACCGAGGGACATTCGGTTTTCCAGACCGGTACATACAGTTATCAGTTCAATTCAGTGCTTGAAATAGGGGATGAAACATATTATGCGATGTATGAATATTACAATGACGGCACAGGGAAACTGAGCAGAACTGATAAGGTATTCATCGTACAGGCGTATACAGGGTCTGTTGCAAGGCTTGGATATAATGTAAATGGAGATTTTATAGCTGTTGAGTTTGGCAGTTTGGAATAAAAACATATTGCAAAATGCCCGTACTTCTTATATTATTAGTAAGATGCGATGTGTATTTGCAGTTAGGAGGATATGAGTAATGTACAAAATATTAGAAGCAAGGGAGCTTACAACGAACATTTTCGAGATGGTTGTTGAGGCAAAGCGTGTTGCAAAATCCTGTCAGCCCGGACAGTTTATTATTGTAAGGATGGATGGCGAAGGTGAAAGAATTCCACTTACAATTTGTGATTATGACCGTGAAAAGGGAACGGTAACAATTGTAGTGCAGGTTGTCGGAGCTGAAACACAAAGAATGTCGGCATTAAAAGCAGGCGATAGTTTTCATGATTTCGTGGGACCATTAGGCTGTCCTTCGGAGCTTGTGAATGAGGATTCGGATAGTCTTAGAAAGAAGAACATTCTTTTCGTAGCAGGCGGTTTAGGAACTGCACCGGTA
>CAMWWS010000118.1 GCA_947178085.1 uncultured Lachnospiraceae bacterium
TAATGATGGATTCGATGATTTCCTGAGAAAAAAAATTCAACGTGCAGACAGTATTGTTTATGCTTTTTCTATCAAGGATCATTCTATGGGAGTATTATTTAAGACCTATGATGACAGACAGTTCTGCAATGGTCACCGTGCCGTTACAATGGGTAAGCCTACGGCATATCTGATCGACGGCGAGTTCTCAAGCGAGAAAAATCTTCAGTTGATTCTTGAAGGAAGAAGCCAGGTTGGAGGAAATTTTCTGGCGGGCATTGCAACAAATGAGGGCATAGAGTCGGATTCCATAGCATCATGTGCAGATAAGCTTGCCTATGCGTTGGAACATAGAATTATGGTCAATGAGAACTTCTATGGAGTCGGCGGTAAAAAGATTTTCAGGGATTTAGTCTTTGAAATGCAGGGGATGATGCAGGCGGACCATAAGTTCTATAAGGAGAAAAAGCTATACGACTTCCCACAGAAAAATGTTTCAACAATTTTATTTATGAAACTTGTGGGTTTGCTGCTTAGAATGCCGGCAAGCAGGGAGAAGGTGCAGCCTAAAATGACAGAAGGAATGTTAATGCCTTATGAGAAGGTAATAACAGGAAACCCAATAGAATAGTAGTTGTAATGAACAAATACATATAAGGAGGTAATACAGGCTATGGATGGTAATTTTGATGGTAAGGAGTTTGTAAACAAGATAGGGGAGACAATTTCTGCTAAGGGAAAAGAAGTAACAGACAAGGCCAAGGATGTGGCGGAAATAGTTCGTTTGAAAAGTCAAATAAAGGCATGTGAGGATACTGTGAAAAGGAACTATATGGAGATTGGAAGACGCTACTATGAACTGCATGCTTCTACTCCGGAAGAGCATTATGCGGAACAATGCATAGCAATAAACAATGCACAGGATAATATCGCTGAATATGAGCAGAAAATAAAAGAAATTAAAGGTATTTAATAAAGAGTATTTAAAATTGTATTAATAAAGCGCAGGTTGCCTGACCTGCGCTTTTGCTGTATAAATGAAAACATAATATATCAATCGTTATTGAAAAATAGTAGTTTGATCTTCCGGAATAGTTGTTGTCTGTTCCGGCATCAACCCTTCATAAGGATTGATGAATGGATTCGTCAGCGCTTCATTTCTCATATTTAATTCAGCACGTTGTATCTCAATAATTGATTCATAGTCCGGATTGGTAAAGAATTCGCCGGTATGAGGACATATATTGGTCTGGATTACAGGTACAGAGCTGACAGAACCATCTGCATTTATCACTTCATTGTATGCGGCGGAAGGAGAACCAAGCTGTATGGAAATATCTTCTATCAGCGGTAACTCCAAGACGCCATCGACCTTGAACGGACAGAATTCCGTAGCGCGCAGCATACTGTACTGGCATACCGGACCTACGTAATGAACGTCACAAGTTTCTGTAGGGACGGTGCCTTCTGCGAAATGTTCTGTTCTTAATGTGTTGTCGCATAAGCCTGCAATCGGCAGTTTACCGGAACGCGAACATACCGTAGCGGTGACGATACCACTTGGTACAGGGAATGGTTGGTTGGGCAGATCTTCATGGATTCTGGACATAACCGCACGCCACAATGTCTTAGCCAAACTCTGCTCAGCTTTTGCCAGTTTGACGTTATTATCATAACCTGCCCATGTAGTTGCTACATAGTAAGGGGTAAAACCAACAAACCAAACATCATTGTAAGCCGAAGTTGTACCGGTTTTTCCTGCTATTGCCATATTTTCGAAGTTGACGGCTCTTCCTGTTCCGCCCGGGGCTGTCATTACGTCAACCATGGCGTCAGTCAGCAGATAGGCTGTTGTTTCTTTGATTACCTGTCTGGATTGCGGTGTTGTATTATCCAGAATGACATTTCCGTCATGATCCAATACTTTTGTATATAACTTGGGTTTGATATAAGTTCCGTTATTGGCGATACATGCATAAGCAGCAGTAAGTTCTTCGTTGGTAACCCCTCTGGTAATACCGCCAAGTGCAAGCGACTGCTGAATATCGGAGAAAATCTCTCCGCCGATTTCTTCACGCTCTACCAATGTAGTGAAGCCGAAATTAGTAAGATAATCATAACCAAGCTGAGGAGTAATCCATGTCAACGCCTTTACGGTAACTACATTCAATGATTCTCTTATACCATCTCTAAAAGAGCAGATTCCTTTATATTCTTCTCCATACCAGTTACCAACAGGACGTCCGTCAATATAGTTGAACGGTGCATCGTTGAGGACTTGGGCAAGCGTCAGACCGGCGCTGTCCAAAGCAGGTGCGTAAGTTGATACAACTTTAAATGTGGAACCGGGCTGCCTTGTGGTATCTGTAGCGCGATTCAGGGTACGGCTTCCGGTTTTGGCTCCCCGACCGCCGACCATTGAAACAACATAACCCGTATGCGGATCCATAACTACAAGAGATACCTGCGGTTGTGGCGTAAGGGATATGGATTCGCCGATAACCTCGTCATTAGGTCCCATAACAGCTTCTTTATACAGTTCGATATCCGCATAAGCCTCTTCCGTTGATGAATAAATTAAATTATAATTTTTATTGCTTTCTTTAAAAAAGTCCCGGAACATTTCAGTACTGTAGTTTGTCCGGTTCCCGTCAGCATCCGCCACAGTCAGCTTATAATTAAGATACCATTTGGTATTGGCCGGGAAGTTGTCTTCATTTGAAAACTCCTCATCGCATATGGACTGTATATAAGGATCCTGCGTGGAATAGATTTTTAGTCCGCCGCTGTATAACAGTGTAAATGCCTGTGTTTCAGTGTAACCTGCCACATTTACCAGGTCGTCCATTACATCATCCGTAAGCGCGTCAACAAAATATGTATTCACCGCGCCTTCACCGTTATCAATATTGTTTATCTGAATACGTGCGTATACATCATCCGCCATCGCCTCATCATACTCAGCCTGTGTTATATATCCCTGCTCTAACATATCGTTTAGGACTTTTTTACGGCGTTCCGCATTTTTGTCGGGATTAGTAATCGGATTAAGTCTTGTCGGGCTTTGTGTGATACCTGCAATTACGGCGCATTCGGACAGAGTCAGATCGCTTACCGATTTATTAAAATAGCGCATGGAAGCCGCCTGGACTCCGAGGGTATTCTGACCAAGATTGATGGAATTCATATAGTTAATCAGGATGTCATCTTTATCCATGACTTTTTCTAACTCAAGGGCAAGATACTGCTCCTGTATTTTACGTTTGAATTTCTCTGCATTTGTTTTTTCACTTGTCCATTCCGTAAAAACGTTGTTTTTCAAAAGCTGCTGGGTAATGGTACTGGCGCCCTGGGAAAATTTAAATTTGTTCTTTATACCTTCAAAACCCGCACGTATTATACCTTTGATATCAATACCATTGTGATCATAGAAACGCGCATCCTCGACTGCCACAAAAGCATGTGCGAGATCATCGGGAATCAGGTCCATGCTGACAGGTATACGGTTGGAGTCCGTAGATACCAGTTTAGCTGTTTGATGCCCTTCTATATCATAAACAAACGTGGAAAAACCAGTAGGCGTAACATCAATGTTGCTTATATCAGGAGCCGTAGCAATGATACCCTTAAAGACTCCGATTCCGGCACAAGCGCCAATTACTGAAACCGAGATGATAAAAATAAGGAATACCTGGATAAAAGTAAATCCCAGTTTTTTACCCCACTTTACAGATTTAGCATTAAGCGTCTTTTGTTTCTTTCTGACGCCTTTTTTTCCATAATTCATTATAACAACTATGCTCCTTTCACAGCCTATAAAGAGACAATGTCAATAATTATTAGGTTCATCAATATATTATACCAAATATTGGGTACTAAATAAAGGATTTTCTTCTATATTAAGATTTATTAAGAATTATTCACGATTTTATACACTTTTATTCCTGTTTATGTTAAGATAAAAAGGTGAGTACGCTGGCTGAGAGAAAGGCAAGGTTATTATAATGGAAAGCAAAGCAGAATCATATAAAGTGATTGCTCATGGCGGTATGGGAGAAATTGAAGAAAAGAAGTCCGTATTCATAGCAAATACTGCTCCTGTACAGACAGAGGAAGAGGCGCTTGCGTTTATAGAGTCCATGAAAAAGAAATATTGGGATGCAAGACACAACTGTTATGCTTATGTTCTGGGGGAAAAGGCGCAGATTGTGAGATTCTCTGATGATGGAGAACCCTCCGGGACTGCGGGAAAGCCGATTCTGGAAGTACTGCTCGGTATGGAGGTACGCAATCTGGTGGTCGTTGTAACCAGATATTTTGGAGGAACGCTGCTTGGAACAGGAGGTCTGGTGCGTGCTTATACGCAGGCGACACAGGCTGGAATGGCAGGGAGCGATATCCGCACAATGCGGCGGGGTGTTGTGCTGAACATTATAACAGATTATAATGGTATCGGAAAGATACAGTATATAATGGGACGTAGAAAGATTACAATTGAAGAGCCGGAATACACGGATGTAGTTTCCTTAAAAGTTAAGATTCCGTATGAAGAGGAAGAGGAAGTCAGCAAAGAAATAACTGAGGCGACAGCGGGAAAAGCGCAGATAGAAAAAGAAGGCAGTATTTACTTTATGCAGTAGAAACCAATTGGATATGAGGGCTATAAGTAGAGGAGATATTTATGATGGAAGAGATTTTAGAATTACTTAATTCGGGACAGTATGTTAAACTTCGTCAACATATAATAGATATGAATGTGGCGGATATTGCGGCTTGCATGGAAGAAATGGAGAGGGATGACCTCCTAAAGCTGTTCCGTATTCTTCCTAAAAGTATGGCGGCGGATGTATTTTCATATCTGGAAATAGAGACGGAACAGTATATTATTACCTCCATGTCCGATAAGGATGCAGCCAATATCATCGATAACCTGATGGCAGATGATGCGACTGACCTTTTGGAAGAAATGCCTGCTAATGTTGTAAAAAGGCTGCTTGCCAATGCAAGTCCGGACACAAGAAGGGATATAAATCATCTGCTGAGATACCCTGAGGATTCCGCAGGAAGCATTATGACAGTGGAATATGTGGATTTGAAGGAAACGCTGACGGTAGAAGAGGCGGTAGCCAGAATCCGCAAAGTAGGAGTGGATAGTGAGACGATTAATATCTGCTATGTATTGGACCAAAGAAGAACTCTGGTCGGTACCGTAGCGCTTAGGTATCTGCTGCTCAGCCCGCAGGATGCGATTATAGGCGATATCATGCATGGAAACGTTATTTCCCTTCATACTCTGATGGACCAGGAAGAGGTAGCCAGACAGTTTAAAAAGTACGACTTTACATCCATGCCTGTAGTGGATAATGAAGAAAGACTTGTCGGTATTATCACCGTCGATGATGTTGTAGATATTCTGGAAGAAGAGACGACCGAGGATATTGAGAAGATGGCGGCTATTGTCCCTTCGGACAAACCCTATATGAGAACATCTGTTATTGAAGCGTGGAAAAAACGTATACCCTGGCTGCTTCTTTTGATGATATCGGCTACATTTACGGGGAGGATTATTGCTTCGTTTGAGGACGCGCTGAGCAAGTTTATTGTACTTAATACATTCATACCAATGCTCATGGATACCGGGGGAAACGCCGGAGGACAGGCAAGCGCAATTATTATCCGTGGATTGTCTCTGGATGAAATAGAATTTAAGGATTGGCTGACAGTAGTGTGGAAGGAAATACGAACTGCCGTACTCTGCGGTATTACACTTGCGGTTTGTAACTTTATAAAAATAATGCTGATTGAAAGAGTATCGGTTCAGGTGGCGCTTGTCGTCTGCCTGACGCTGTTTATGGCAGTTATCGTAGCTAAAATAGTAGGTTCCACTCTTCCTATGATTGCCAAAAAAATAGGAATGGACCCGGCAGTAATGGCGAGTCCATTCATTACAACTATTGTAGATGCAATATCCTTGTTAATATATTTCGGAGTTGCAACTGTAGCGCTGGGAATATAATTAATTAGAAGCCTTGGCTGCCGCTGAAATAGCAGCCCTTTTCCTCATCGTTGGGTCGAGAATCTTTTTTCTGATTCGCAGACTTGACGGTGTAACTTCTAACAGTTCGTCTGTATCGATAAATTCCAACGCCTGCTCAAGGCTCAGAATCTTGGGCGGCGTCAGTCTCAGCGCTTCATCAGCGCTTGAAGAGCGGGTGTTGGTAAGCTGTTTTTTCTTGCATACATTCAGCTCGATATCTTCACCGCGTCCATTCTGACCTACTACCATGCCTGAATATACCTTTGTACCCGGACCGATGAAAAGAGTACCGCGCTCCTGCGCATTATAAAGACCATAGGTAATGGCCTCGCCCGCTTCAAAAGCAATGAGTGAGCCCTGTTTACGATACATAATGTCTCCCTTATAGGGGCCATAGCCGTCAAAGCCACTATTCATGATACCGTTGCCCTTAGTGTCGGTCATAAATTCGCCGCGATAGCCTATAAGTCCTCTGGATGGAATGGAGAATTCCAAACGGGTATATCCTGCGGCAGCCTGTCCCATATTTTTAAGTTCGCCCTTTCTCTGGCTTAACTTTTCTATTACGGTGCCCGCAAATTCTTCGGGTACATCCACATATGTCAGTTCCATTGGCTCCAGTTTTTTGCCGTTTTCATCGGTTTTATACAGAACTTCCGCCTTGCTTACGGCAAATTCATAGCCTTCCCTGCGCATGTTTTCAATTAATACAGACAGATGCAGCTCGCCGCGTCCTGAGACTTTGAAGGCTTCCGTTGTATCCGTTTCCTCTACCCGCAGCGAAACATCAGTGTTCAGCTCGCGGAAAAGCCTGTCTCGCAGATGACGGCTAGTGACATATTTACCTTCCTGTCCGGCAAGCGGTGAATCGTTGACTATAAAGTGCATGGCAATTGTCGGCTCCGATATTTTCTGGAAAGGAATCGGATTAGGAGCGTCCGGTGAGCAAAGGGTATCTCCGATATGGATATCGGAAATGCCGGAAATTGCTACGATGGAGCCTATACCTGCTTCCTTTACATCTATTTTGTTCAGACCGTCATATTCGTAGAGCTTGCTCACTTTCACTTTTTTCTGCTTGTCAGGTTCATGGTGATTCACAATTACTACTTCCTGATTGACGCGGATAGTGCCGTTATCAACCTTTCCGACTCCGATACGCCCTACATATTCATTGTAGTCGATAGTGCTAATCAAAACCTGAGTACCTGCTTCCGGGTCGCCGCATGGCGCAGGTATATGCTCCAAAATCGTATCAAAGAGAGGAGTCATGTTCTTACCCTTTACGGTAAGCTGTGTTGTAGCAGTACCGGTTTTAGCAGAAGCGTATACAAAAGGACAGTCAAGCTGCTTATCGTTGGCATCCAAATCCATCAGGAGCTCCAGCACTTCATCCACTACCTGAATTGGTCTTGCTTCCGGTCTGTCACATTTATTAATACAAACGATAACGGACAAATCCAGCTCCAAAGCCTTTTTCAATACAAATCTCGTCTGCGGCATAGGTCCCTCAAAAGCATCTACTACCAGAACCACGCCGTTTACCATTTTCAGGACGCGCTCCACTTCCCCTCCGAAATCCGCATGACCGGGGGTATCAATGATATTGATTTTTACATCCTTATACATAACGGCTGTATTTTTTGATAAAATAGTGATTCCGCGTTCCCTCTCAAGGTCATTAGAGTCCATAACACGCTCCGCAACCTCCTGATTTTCACGAAATACGCCGCTCTGTTTTAAAAGCTCATCAACCAACGTAGTCTTACCGTGGTCTACATGGGCAATAATTGCTATATTCCTTACATCTTCCCTTACCTGGTTCATATTAATAAACATGCTCCTCTCTTATCAC
>CAMWWS010000119.1 GCA_947178085.1 uncultured Lachnospiraceae bacterium
CATCAAGAATCTCTTATACCGCATATTATTGAAATATTACAGACGGTACAGTGTGAATGTGATTGGAAAACCAATATTATTTACGATCTTTTACCGCTATTGGATGAAAAGTATTTGTTGATGCTTAAGCCGGCTTTAGAGCGTATTATGAAAAATCCCACTGAGGGAGAGCTGGATGAAGGGACAAATATACAGGCTGAGAATATTTTAAAAAGATAGGGGAGGCAATGTAATTATTTGCTCCCCAAAAAAGTCTTCTCATGTAAGCCCTTGTTTTTTGTATAATACCGAAAATACAATTCCAAACAGCACAATGTTAATAAAGATAACTACAGCATTCTCAGTATAATTTCCACTGTCTTTTAAACTGCTCATCAGAATACTGATTTGCTCCGAATATGTAATTTTTGCGACTTTTTCTATCGTATCATTGAACATGGAAAGCATTGGCAGGAATGAAAATACCATCATTACCGGAACTGAGACAGAGGTTGCAGCCATCTGATTTTTGCTTCCTACGCCAATCGCCGCTCCTAACATAACTGAGGCAATGATGCCGACTGCCATGACTGCAAGAAAAAGAGCTCTCTGGGTGTTTGTGACATCATTCAGCAGACAGCAGAAGACCATTCCGCCAAGCATACATACCGAAAACACATAGCTTCCTATACCAAGCAGATATTGTATCGGTGAAACATCCGCCATTAACAGAACCCTCAGGGTGTTTTTCTCCTTTTCCTCTGAAATTATTGCAGAGACACTGGTCAGCGGCGCCATACCGATATACATGGTCGCGAACAGGTTTACAAAGAAATTTTCGGGCATGCCTTCAATTTTGATTGCCTTTGTCATAATGATACCCAGCAGCGGAAACATAAGAAACTGAATAAGTACGGTTTTGTTTTTCAGAGTGTCAATAAGCTGTTTTTTGATAATGGTAATTATGTTGTTCATTATTCGTTCAACTTCCTTCCTGTTAAATGTAAAAAGACTTTTTCCAAATCTGGTTCAGATGAATGTATGCCTGCAATCTGCTCATTTTTCATAAACCCCGAGATAATATCAGCGCTTTCTCTATTATTTCTAAGAGTACGTTTTTCCCCGTTTTTCAGAATTAATACTATTGAGTTCTCACTGTTGTATTTCATGCAGATTTCCTTGGGGACGCCCTGCTCTATAATGTTTCCTTCATTCAGCAGTATAATGCTGTCGCATAGCTTTTCGGCTTCATGCATATTATGTGTGGTTAAAAAGATTGTGGTTCCTGCTTTTTTCTCTTCTTCAATCAATTTATGTATTTTATCTGTTGTAGCCGGGTCTAAGCCGGATGTAGGCTCGTCTAAATACAGGATATCCATATCTTTTAACAATGCCCGGCAGAAATTTACACGATTGCGCATACCCTTTGATAAATTGCCTACGACGGTCTTTTTGGCTTTTTGCAGTTCAGCCCTCTTAAGAAGCATATCTATCCGTGTCGGCGAAACCTGATAGATTTTTGCAAATAGCTTCAAATTATCCCAGACTGTCAGTCTTTCATACAGACCGAAACTGTCCATCATGATTCCTGTTACTAAGTTTTCTTCTGATATCCTGACCGTTCCGGATTTTGGCTTTAACTGACCGGTCAGTATATTTACCAGAGTTGTTTTTCCGGCCCCGGACGGTCCCAGAAGACCTATTACTTTGCCTTTATTAATTGTTAATGAGATTTCATTTAAAATATTTTTGTCTCCATAAGAGTGAGATAGCTTATCTACTTCTATCAGTGCTGCCATTTTGCCCCTCCTTTAAGTTTTTTAATCCCTCGGCCAGTTGTTTATTATCCATAGACTCTTTAAAAACGGAAACAAACATACTGATCATAAAACAGATTCCAAAGCAAATTAAAAAGATAATCCAGCATTTTGGTTCGTCACCCGGGAACCACCCGAAAATATAGGCGAATATACCGATTAGGGTGATTACTGAAATCAGCATCAGTGTAGTTCTTATTGCAATCGACATTTTCCTGATTATTGTATCCGTAAAAAAAAGAAATCTGAGTAACGTAATGCATGCGGAGGATAATAAATACTGAAAAATGGTGTTTATCGGTATTCCGGCGCTTCCTAAGGCAAACACGGTGGAATGTTCCTTTGCATCGTCTCCTGTGAGACAGCAGATAAATGCAATGATTAACAATGTTATACCAAAAACCAGCATGACCTGAGCCAGATAATCCAGTAAGTGTTTTCTTTCATCTAACATTTCAATAATCACGCCCCTTTCCCTGACTGTGTTTTTTAACTCCTAACAAGGTCTTTATATCGCCGGCATACTGTCTCGATACAATCAATTGCTCGCCGTTCGACATTGAAATAAGAAGCCGCCTGTCAAGATATGTTTTTATTGAATCAATATTTTTCAGATTAACGACGCATGATTTATTAATGCGGACAAATAAATATTGCTCAAGCTGCTGCTCCAATTCGTATAACTTATTGAAGGATTCATATACTTTATTTACGGTATAGATGAAGCACTTCCTGTCTACTGACTCAATATAAAGGATATCTTCCAGGTCTATTGAAGTCATGTTTCCTTCATGAATAACCATAATCTGTTTATCTATGATTTTGAGCGCTGCTATCAGCCGCTCGACAAAAGCGTCCTGCTTTGGACATTTTATCGTAACGACGGTGTCTGTGGCATCTTCCTGTATGTCAATATTGATATGCAAGTCATACACCTCCCCATTAAGCTTATTTTATCAGCCCAATTATTTCTTACAAGTATATTGGCGGGATTTTGCCGTTTTTATGACGTGAGTTGCCAAAACAACGGATGTCACGCTTCGCGAGTCATCCTTATGTTAAAAAAAGCCTGCATCAGTGCGGATGCAGGCTTAAATACAGGTTTCATTTTACCATCTTACTTTCCATCGTTCGTTTAGGGAAGTATCATTATTGGGTTGTTCGGAACTTGGTTTTTTAATATTTTCGTTCCTGCAAAGCTCTGAAAGATGTTGTTCAAAAAGCTTTTCGTCTGTGGGAATTTCCGCCCATGTATCGGTCCAGGAGGACAGGTATGCAGCGTTTGAAATCGACAGAGAATTAAGCCCTTCGCGTCCGTCGGCGATAAGCTCCATACCGTCTAAAATAGCTTCAGCAAAATTTTCAAGTACCGTCGAGTGACCGTCGGGAGCTTCCTCGGAATATTCTTCATATGTCATATCCGGACAAGCAAAGCCTTCCTTTGAGGTGAAACAGAATTCTCTTTCCGGAACGGAAAGTTTCCACCATTTTAGTTTTCCGTCTTCAAGAACAAGCTTACCAAGGTCGCCTGAAATTTCAAGGCGGTTTGTTCCGGGGGCTTCTCCCGTTGTAGAAATAAATGTCGCTGTTGCCCCGTTTTCGTATTCGCCGTAAAGTGTTACGTCGTCCTCAACGTCGATATTGTGATATTTTCCAGTGGCGCAGAATGCACGGATTTTTTTCGGCATGCCGAATATCCACTGCCATAAATCAAGATTGTGAGGAGCCTGATTTAAAAGCACGCCGCCGCCTTCTCCGTTCCACGTCGCCCGCCAGCTTCCCGAATCATAGTAGGTTTGGGTACGATACCAGTTTGTAATTATCCACACCAGTCTTTTGGGCTTTCCGAGAGCACCGCTCTGTACGATGTCGCGAGCCTTTTTATAAATTGGATTAGTTCTCTGATTGAACATTATTCCGAATTTCACTCCCGCTTTTTCAGCAGCCTCGTTCATTTCGCGAACCTGTCTGGCATATACTCCCGCAGGCTTTTCTGTTATTACATGAATACCGCGGTTAAAGCACTCTATCGCATATTTAGGATGGTCGTAATGAGGTACTGCAATAAGCGCGGCGTCAATAAGTCCGCTGTCCAGCATATTTTCGACATTGTCAAAGCAACTTAATGACGGCAGTTTTTTACTTGCATTTTCAAGCTTTACAGGGTCAATGTCTGCAACAGCAGTAACCTCAACTTTGGGGCATTTCCCATCTATAACGTTCTGCAAATGTCCGCTTCCCATATTTCCTACTCCGATTATTCCAAGACGAATTTTTTTCATAATATTATCGTTGCTCCTTATATGATTAAATTTTTTAAAGCTGAAACCGCCGCGTCAAAGGCTTCTTCCGACGATGCATAGCAATATTTGCTTCGCAGTTCATTGTTCTGCTCAAGCTTTTCAAATCCCGAAAATACCGTCAGGTGCGGTTCAACTGTCAGTACTTCTCCATGATAATTTTCAAGTATGTACGGTATATTTCCTATGCCTTTTCCGGCGGGAACAACCGAGCCGTCAGCAAGTGCGTCCTTGATATGCATATACTCAACATATGGTGCAAGAATTGACCACGCCGCCATTGTGTCCTGACCGCATTGAATAAAGTTTGCGGGGTCGAAAATTGCCTTTATTTCAGGGAAATTTTTGTGTATCTCTTCACAACGGGTGGCGATATCTCCGTATATGCCTTTTTCATTTTCATGGCAGAGCAGGATTCCGCTGTCCTTTGCTGCTGTCTGAAATTTTTCCAGACGGGACAAAACTTCCTCTAAGTAATTTTCTGCATTTTCCTGCGGTACATAAAAGCTGAAAATACGCATATGTTTTGTGCCGAGAATTTCTGCGATTTCCAAATTCCTTTTAAAATTTTCAAGATGAGGGGTAAAATCATCGTTTATTCCGATTTTCCCGAAAGGAGAACCTATGGACCATACAGCCAGACCCGAAGAGTCCAGCTTTTTGCGTATTTCATGGGCTTTTTCAAAGGAAATATCCGAAATGCTTTCTCCGTCCACACCGCGTATTTCCAGATACTCAATACCGTTTTTTACCATTGCGGAGATTTGGTTATCCAGCTTGCTGTCCGCTTCGTCGGCAAAAGCCGCAAGTTTGAATTTCATATCAATTCCTCCCGATTTGTTGTTGTGTGCTTTTTGTTGTACGTTTTAAATATAGACAGTATACTATAAATATATTTGCATTGTAATTGTAAATATGAGCATGATATATTGCAAATTCACGCATTGTGCTGTATAATAAATTAATTAATTACAGGAGATTGCAAGGGAGGTTTTCATACGGATTATTTGTGGGAATTTAACTCAGATAATATATACACACGCTATGCTATAGACGAAGAGCCTTACGATATGGGATTTGCTATGCATGTTCATGAACGGTGCGAGATTTTTTGCTTTGTGTCGGGAAATGCTGAATATCTTGTGGAGGGCTCAAGGTATCCTCTTGAATCAGGAAGCGTCCTTATTATGCGCCCGGCGGAATCTCACAGGGCCAAGATTCTTGGAAGAGAAAAATACGAAAGATATGCAGTAAACTTTCCTGTTTCGGCTGTCGAGCATATTGACCCCGAGCGTAAGCTGCTGAAAGCATTTTTTGAGCGTCCTCTCGGGCGGGGAAATCTTTTTTTACCAATGGAGTTTGGCGATGAAAATACACAGAAAATATTTTCGGAAATGTGTAGAAAAAGTGAAACATATGAAACTCGGGTCAATATAAAAACCCATCTTTTCTGGCTGCTTGACAGAATAAACAGGGCATGGCAAAAAAGAGGGACAAAGGATTATGCCCCGCCGCAGAATATTTCGGAAAGAATGGTTTTGTACGTAAATTACCATCTGTTTGAAGAACTTTCCGTACCAATGCTTGCGGAGCATTTTTTCTTAAGTCCATCGCAGTTCAGCCGGATTTTCAAGCAATCTACAGGTGCGGCGCCGTGGGAGTATATCACTATTAAACGGCTTACTGCGGCGAGAGAAAAAATCCGAAACGGAGAGCCGTCGCAACGTGCCGCTGAAAGCTGCGGATTTGGTGATTACTCAGCATTTTACCGTGCTTATGTTAAATTTTTCGGTTGCTCGCCTAAATATGATAATAAATGACTTATCAAATGTATGATTATTTTACATTTTGGATAGAAACATATAATTAAATTAATACATATCAGGATTTGACTGTTTTAGGGGGATTTTTGATGGCAGGCTTAGGAACTATAGTTAATGTGATTGCAATTTTTATTGGAGGATTGTGCGGTCTTATAGCAAAACGTTATCTGAAAGCGAGGTATCAGGAGACAATCATAAAAGCAATGGGATTTGCAGTAATCGTAATGGCGCTTGGCAGTACTTTATCACAAATGTTTGTAGTAAAGATATCGGAAACCTCAGGCCAACTCAGTGGTAATCTGGACACACAGGGTACAATGATGATGATTGTTTCCCTTGCGCTAGGAGCGTTATTGGGTGAATTATTAAATTTGGAGCAGTGGTTTGAGAGATTTGGCAAATGGTTACGGGATAAAACCGGCAGTCAGGGAGACAGTCAATTTATAGACGCATTTGTTACATCTTCTTTGACTGTATGTGTCGGGGCAATGGCTATTATCGGAGCAATACAGGATGGTATCAGCGGAAACCATGATTCTCTTTTTGCGAAAGCTATCCTTGACTTAATTATCATCATGATGATGACGGCATCGCTTGGTAAGGGCTGCATTTTTTCTGCTATACCGGTAGCACTTTTTCAGGGAATAATTACTATATTAGCAAGACAAGCGGCACCTCTCATGACAGATTCTGCTTTGAGTAACATTGCTCTTGTAGGCAATGTATTAATTCTGTGTGTCGGGGTGAACCTAATATGGCCCAAAACAATCCGTGTTGCAAATGTGCTGCCGGCAATCGTGATTGCTGTAATATTTGCAATATTATGAGTGCAGCTGAAGCTTTAGAATATGGCTTAATTAATTCTGTTATATCAAAAAGACAATAGTTAATTTGCGTTGCTTACCGCAACGGACTTTACTTAGTATAATGGAAGCGAAAGGAGGTTATTCATGATGCTGAACGAAAACATTAAAGCAATTAGAAAATCCAAAGGACTTTCGCAAGAGGAACTTGCAGTCAAGTTGAATGTGGTGAGACAAACGATTTCTAAATGGGAACAAGGTCTGTCGGTTCCGGATGCCGATATGCTGATTTCCATATCAGAGGTATTTGAAACACCGGTAAGCACACTGCTTGGAGAAACCGTTGTCGAGGCGAAGGCTGATGACTTAAGAGCAATTTCCGAGAAACTTGAGGTCATAAACCTGCAGCTTGCAAATAGGAAAACAACGAGGCAAAAAGTTATTCATTGGCTTTTTATTTCATTGTGTATGGTTATAGTGGCTATTTTCATAGTTCTAATAGTATTAAATAGTCCTTACTTAGGTTGGGATTATAGCAAACCGGAAACCGCAGTGATCGGAGTAGTGATTCACTCATTTGAGTGGCTGTTCGTTAGAATAGCACCGTTTGCCTTGATTGGAGCAATCGTTGGAGTTTGTTTGACACGGAAGAAAGCGTGAAATCGCCCAATACAGCACACTGAAACAGGAAATCAGGAAACTGATTCCTGTTTTTTTGTACTTCTTTATCACACATCTATTTCACTTTTGGAAAAAAAGAGATATAATGACGGTAGAATTTACGATGGTGTTGCAGAGTATGATTAAAATTGAACGAGTAGAAGAGTAAATATTTATTCGTTTCATGGAGGAATGCCTAATATGTTAAATAAATTACATCTGGCAATGATAGAGCTGTATAGTGGAGATGCTAAGAGAATTCAGCACTTTTGCAAGGTTCATAGTTATGCAAAGCTTATTGCTGAAACAGAAAATGTAGATAAAAAGTGTTTGTTCATTCTTGAAGCAGCAGCCCTTACACATGATATCGGAATTCATGTATGTGAAGAAAAGTATGGGAATTGTGATGGAAAATTACAGGAAAAAGAAGGTCCTGTAATAGCTGAAAAGCTGCTTAGAGA
>CAMWWS010000120.1 GCA_947178085.1 uncultured Lachnospiraceae bacterium
GTAAGGGATAATACATAACAACATAGTAGAAAGGCATGATTAATATGACTACGGAAAAATCAAAAATAAAATATGATTACAAGCTTAGTCAGGAAAACAATCTGGATGAAACCGAGCAGCAATTGCTGGAAACTTTTAAAAGGAATCAGAACCATTCATTAATAACCCTGCTGGGACTTTATAAAGGGCATTATCTGGAGCTTTTTTTGTCAATAGTATTTTTTGTAGTAAAGCACTCTCCCGTATGGGTTTTGCCTATTGTAACTTCAAATATTGTGAATATTGCTACAAATCCTGACAGTAATGCAGGTAAGAGAATTTTGACTAATGTAGTCATTATGGTAGCGCTGATTGCGCAAAATGTATTGTCGAACTATTTTCATACCTTGTTTTATGCAAGGTCAATACGAAATGTGGAACGTGATTTAAGAAGTTCTCTGGTGCGGAAATTGCAGCAATTATCCATTACCTATCATAATGAAATGCAGTCGGGAAGATTGCAGTCTAAGATTATGAGGGACGTTGAGCAGATTGAAATTTTGTCATCCCAGATTTTTATTACGGTTTTAAGTATTATCATGAATGTAGTAGTTGCGCTTTCTGTTGTCATAACCAAGAGCCTGACGGTTTTCGTATTCTTTTTGGGGACAATTCCTGTGGCAGTATGTATCATGGTGACATTCAGAGGCAAAATCAGGCGTTATAACAAGGCGTTCAGGAAGGATATGGAGGAAACTTCGGTCCATGTAATGGAAATGATTGAGATGATTCCGGTAACAAGAGCGCATGCGTTGGAGAAAAAGGAAACCGACAAGATGGACAATCAGCTGTATAATGTAGCAAAGTCAGGGCTGCGGCTGGATATGGTACAATCCTATTTCTCATCGATTAGCTGGGTGTCTTTCCAGATTTTCCAGGTACTATGTCTGGGATTTACAGGTTACTTGGCGAGTCAGGGGAAAATCAGCGTTGGTGAAGTGGTTATGTATCAGACTTATTTCAGTTCGATAGTAGCGCAGGTTTCAGGTGTGATAACCTTGCTTCCTACGATTACCAAAGGTTTGGAATCTGTTGATTCTATTAGTGATGTCATGCTTTGCCATGATGTTGAAGAATATGAAAATAAGAAAAAGCTCTCTGTTTTACGCGGAGAAATTAACTTTGTGGATACAGGTTTCCAATATAAGGACGGGGAGGCACCTGTTTTTGAGCATCTGAATCTGAAAATCAGGGAAGGTGAGACAGTCGCATTTGTCGGAGAGTCCGGTGCAGGCAAAACTACCATACTGAACCTGGTTATAGGTTTTTTCCATGCTACGGAAGGAAAGGTGCTGATAGACGGACAGGATATGGAATTGCTTGATTTAAAGAGCTATCGCAGGGGGATTGCAGTCGTACCGCAGACGCCGATACTGTTTTCAGGCACGATACGAGAGAATATTACATATGGAAAAGACGATATTTCCGATGAGGAGCTTAAAGAGGTCATTCGTGCGGCAAATCTCGAAGAGGTCATAAATCAGCTGCCAAATGGTGTGGATACGATGGTAATGGAGCATGGGAGCAATCTTTCGGGCGGACAGCGCCAGAGAGTTTCGATTGCCAGAGCATTCGTAAGAGACCCGAAGATTCTGATTCTGGATGAAGCTACATCAGCACTGGACAGTATTTCGGAAGAGAAAATACAGGAAGCCACGGAAAACCTGGTGCATAATAGGACGACGCTGATTGTGGCGCACAGGCTTTCTACAATTAAAAATGCGGACCATATCGCGGTCATTGGAAAAGGCGGGCTGCGGGAATATGGCACATATGAGGAACTGATGGAGAAAAAAGGAGAGTTTTATCAATTAAGGCAGCTGCAGTTATAACGCAGCTGCTTACTGCTGTGGTAAAAATGAATAAAAATCAATTTTTTCTAAATCAATTTCGTATTTATCACTTTTACGTAAATCTTCTTTCCAGTAGAATATTTCAACAACATTTTCATCGGGACGATACAGTGAGGATATGGAACCCACACCTTTATAGTCATATTCATGGTCAAGCATATCGTCTGCGAAGCCGCTTAGTATTTCTCCGTTATTTTTATAATATACAACTGTATGCTGGGCACCATCGCCATATATTACATTGCATATCAGTTCATTCTCGCCATCTCCGTTTATATCTACGACGTAGTTGTCATCTTCTAAACAGCCCCAGCTTTCTGCAATGCAGAATGCTTGTCCATCTTCTGCGGTATAGAAGAATTCATAAGGCATATAATCGGTTTCATCATAGATATAGAACCCTGAATATCCCATGATGCTATCAAACTCTCCGACAGTGAACTTTCCGGCTGTACGGTCCCAGATAGATGTAAAAAAGTCATCCAGAGTGTATTGATTTTTCTCGTGGTTTACATAAACACACTGTACATTATTTAGCGAATTAATGGTATCGCAGGCTACCAGAAGTTCCGAGTTCTGATTCCAGCCCTGTATAGCTTCTTTGAAATCAGGAATTGCCTCTTCCCTTAATGTTATGCTTTCTCCCTGCTCCACGCTGCGGCATACAGCGTCCATGCTGATTAAAAAGTCTGCCTGAAATTCATCAATAGTTTCCTTTTCGCCGTTCTTCCAGTCAAAAACTTCCCCATAGTATGAGGCATATCCCATTTGTTCATAACAGTCACTTTCAAAAAGATAATGCTTTTCTCCGTCTGTCACAATAGCCAGCTCGCCCTCTCCAATATGAGCAATGGAAAATGTTCTGTCATAGAGTAAATTTTTTGTCGCGCCATCAGTTACCTGTACCTGAATCATCCTGATTTGTTGTTCAACCAGATATTCCGCTGCCTGTAATGTATCCTTTGAATCACCTATCAAATACATACAGATATTGTCGGGAACATCATCATTTGTCAAATCAATATTAATCTCACGAAGAGGCAGTTGTACAAAACTGTTTGTATCAACCGTTTGAATTGGAGATGTTTCTTCTGATTCCGAGGTTTCGGGTGATGAATCTGTTTCATTTGCTGCAACGATTGCATCTGATATAGAGGTTTCGTCTGATATGGAATTTTCATCTGCAATAGTGGTTTCAGAGTTGTCAATGTCTGCATTTGAATTGCTTCCCGCAGTATTGCTGCATGCTGTTATCACAACTGAAAGAGCTATTAATAATATAGTGGAAATTCTTTTTGACCTCATATAAATAACGCACTCCTTTGTTTAAATAGTTTTTTTCTTTTCATAAGTGTGTATCCAGTCGGATTTAAAGTAAAATATTGTAAAAATAATGCTGCTCAAAAACCAAGTGAGCGGATATGCCCAGAAGATAACGTTAATTACCGGAATATACCGTACGATTATGGTAATATATGTCACACGGATAACGCACCAGCATATAAGCATGACTATCATTGGAACCGTAGAACGGCCTGACCCCCTGAAAATACCTGCAAGGCAATGTGAGTAGGACAAAAGGCAGTAAAATAATGTAACAGTACGCGCCTGTATAACGCCGAAAGCGACAACTTCGGGCTCACTGTTAAATGCGGAAATAAGCGTCGGTGCAAAAATGTAAATCAATATCCCAATGATTTCCGCCGTTATCACGGAGCAGAGAATGCCGAAGCGGGCTCCCTTTTTGGCGCGGTCATACTGCCTGGCTCCAAGATTCTGACTGATAAAGGTAGTAAGCGCCATGGAAAAACAGGTTATAGGAAGAAAACCAAATCCCTCTATCTTGGAATAGGAGCCGCATCCGGCAACCGCCATTTTACCGAAAGCATTAATATTGGACTGCACCACTATGTTTGCAAGAGCAATTACTGAATTTTGTATACCGGTCGGAATACCATTTCTGATTATTTGTTTTAACATATAGATATCGAAACGGATGCTTCGTATCTTAATCCTGTATTCCGCATCAATATGCGTAAGACGGTAAAAACATAAAGCCGCGCTGATAAATTGAGAAATAATGGTAGCAGCGGCAGCAGAGCCGACGCCTAAGCGAAGTACCGCCACGAAAAGCAGATCCAATATTATATTAGTGACTGAAGAAATAATCAGGTACATCAGAGGGTGTCTGCTGTCACCAGTCGCCTGTAATATACCGACGAAAATATTGTACAGTACAAATGCGAGAGAGCCGCAGAAATAAATCCTAAAGTACAGTATGGAATTGGGCAGCACATCGGCAGGCGTACCCATTAATATCAGTATCAAAGGTGTAAGCAGAACGCCTAAAACGGTCAATATTATACCGGCAGATATACCAAATGCGACGGCAGTATGCACGGAGCGCTCTACTTTATCGGCTTCCCTCGCTCCAAAATAACGGGCGATAACAACGCCGGCTCCTACCGAGATTCCGCCGAAGAATCCAACCAACAGGAAAATGACGCTGCCAGATGAACTGACGGCTGCCAGAGCATCGGAATTGATAAAATTGCCCACAATCAGGGAATCCGCCATATTATAAAGTTGTTGGAAAACATTTCCCAAAAAAAGAGGAAAGGCAAATGCAAGAATTTTCTTCCAGATTGTGCCCTCCGTTAAAAGAGTTTTTGATGTATTAGAATCAGACATGGTAAATGCCTTTCTTTTTAATCATTATTACAATTAGCCGCGTCAATGGCGATGACTAAGAGCAGCCCGTCAAGTTCATCTGCCGGATTCGCATAGTCGATTACGTAGGTGTCTCCCCAGTGAAGCAGCTCTTTGGAAATATGAATGATCCTGCTGCGCCCGCTGTAAACGTCGTAGTCCCAGCCAAGAAAATTTCCTTCCACACGCCAACCGTTATAGTTAATTTCATATTTTGGATTAATGAATGAAAACTGCTTTTGGATTAATCCTTTTTTTATTCCTTCGATTTCGATTTCAAAGGCGGGAAGAAAGGTTAGGATTCTCTGATGTATTACGCCTATTTCATTTTTATTATGGTCATATACGTGGAGTTGATGCCCTAATGCCAAAAGTTCTGCTTTAACGAAATATCTGACATTTCCGCTTTCGTCGTAAACATCATATGAATCAGTCCATGAAAATACTCTTTGCTTTATTAATAGTTTCATTTTGCATCCTCCCCGTTTCTATTAATATATCACAAAGCATGCATAAATGCTATGACTTTTACGACCGGGATTGTATTGAAAGTTGGAATTGAAAGAATTACAATATTTATATAAAGGTAAATAGAGTAGTGAGGTAAGGGAGAATGATTCGTCTATTTGAGCAGCATTATATCAGAAAACAGAGGGAACTCGATGGAATGTGGAAATATGTCAGGGAGGATGGTGCAGAATACACGCTTCCTGTTCCCGGTTGTATTGAGCAGCATCCGGAACTTTTAACCTATAGGGGAAAAGGAACATTTTATAAAAAGGTTTTTATAAGAGAAAAAACAAACCTGCGACTTGAATTTAAAGCGGTCAGCCATACGGCGGATTTATATTTTGATAATGTATTTGTGACGCATCATTATAATGCCTATACCGGATTTGCAGGAATTGTGGAGAATGTTGAACCGGGCGTGCATGAGATAAAAGTCTGTGTAGACAATTCTTTTAGTGAGGCATCAGCGCTGCATATTCCGAATGACTATTATACATACGGCGGAATTACCAGACCGGCAGTATTAGAAGAGATTGGAGAGGCATATATAAAAAATGTGCATTTTACACCTTATAAATCAGAAGAAATCTGGAATTGCAAGATAGAAGTTGAGTTTGAGAATCTAAGTAACAGTGAGTTATCCACCGAGGTAAGAATTGGATTGGCAGAAACACAGATAACGGAAAGCGTGCAGATACCGGCTCATGATGTCGCCAAAACCATTTTGAATATCAGTTGCATGAATGTACAGGAGTGGAATACAAAATTCCCCAGACTGTATTTTTTGAACACAGAACTGCTGGTTGATGGAAAAGCTATTGATGATTATATTGAACGGGTTGGATTCAGAGAAATAAAAATGTCTGATAATCGGATTCTTTTGAATGGCAGACCGGTATTTCTGAAAGGATTTAACCGTCATGAAGATTATGGAACTATCGGAAACTCACTGCCTTTACAGCTTATGACGCAGGACATGGATATGATGCAGGAAGCCGGAGCTAATGCTGTAAGGACATGTCACTATCCAAATGATGAAAGATTTCTGGATTTATGTGATGAACGGGGAATGCTGGTATGGGAGGAGAACCATGCCAGGGGATTAACCTTAGAGAGTATGTGCAATCCGAATTTTGATAAGCAATGCAGGGATTGTATTGATGAGATGATCACGCAGCACTATAATCATCCGTCCATTGTGATATGGGGAATTTTGAATGAGTGTGACAGTGTGTCGGAGGAGGGCAGAAAGAAGTATAAGAATCAGTATGAACAGATTCGGAGTCTGGATTCCTCCAGATTGACTACATCTGCAACTTGTAAGCATTTTCAGGATATCTGTCTGGATCTTCCTGATATTGTGTCATTTAATATGTACTCCGGCTGGTATGAGGATGTATCCGTTAAGGAACGTCATGAACAGGAAATGGATTGGATTGCGGGCGCAGGCGGAGAGGGAAAACCGGTTATTGTCAGTGAATTCGGCGCTGCCGCTATGTATGGCTTCAGGGACAGGGGACATTGTAAATGGAGTGAGGAAAGGCAGGCGGATATTATCAGGGAGAACCTTGAGGTGTACAAAGAGGATAAGCGGCTTTCAGGAGTATTTGTCTGGCAGTTTGCCGATTGTAAGGTGACTGAGGAGGGATGGTTTTTCAGCAGGGCGAGATGTCATAATAATAAGGGAGTCGTTGATGAATACAGAAGACCCAAAGAGGCTTTTGATGTCATAAAAGAGATATATAAAGATGAAATTTAAGTTATAAGTTCTACGAACTCTTAGAAAATATAAGGAGATGGAAAGATGACGGAACTGAATTTTCGTACGGAAAAGGTAAGCGAGCGCATTACCCGGATTTATGCATTTTCTTCTGAGTTAATGTATTTGGTGGAAGGTGATAATGAGGCGGCATTGATTGACAGTGGCAGCGGCATCGGATTTGTTCGTCCATTGGTGGAAAAGCTGACAGATAAGCCATTAAAAGTTCTTTTAACGCACGGGCATGTGGATCATGCGATGGGAGCTTCTGAATTTCCGGCTGAATCTGTATATATAAGTCAGGAGGATGCTTACATATATAGGGATCACTGTACTCATGAGTTTCGTAAAGAAGGTCTGTTTTTGATGGGACCAAAGGGAAAAAGTATTACGGAGGCTGATTTTACTCCAATTGTTTCAATTGAAAATTATAATGATTTAAGAGATGGAGATTGTTTTAACTTAGGCGGCGTTTCTATTGAAATATATGCCTGTCCCGGACATACGAAAGGTAGTATGGTCATGTTGATACCTGAGGAAAGGACGCTTATTCTGGGTGACGCATGTAATGGCTATACATTTGTGTTTCAGGACTATTCCCTGACGATTGAAGAGTATCGAACCAGCCTGATAAGGCTAAAGGATAAGCTGGAAGGAAAATATGATAAGGTGTTGTCTTCGCATGGGGATGGAAATCTGGAGCATGAAGTTATTAATGACAATATTCTTTTATGTGAAAAAATCCTAAATGGAACCAGCGATAGGATTCCGATGGAGTTCAGAGGAGATACCGGCATGGTGGCAGACGGAGCCGCAAAGCCCGGACATGGAAATATTGTTTATAATCCTGACAGGATTTATAGTTGTATATACTCTTCCTCATATCTACAAGATTCAGATACAGATATCTGAAAAA
>CAMWWS010000121.1 GCA_947178085.1 uncultured Lachnospiraceae bacterium
TCTATACACAGGCTGGGTTATATCAGTGCTCCGCAAGAGTTGCGGATAGATATAAAAATAATAATGTTTTTTCTGTATTGCTTGACCTTACCAGTAACTTAAGAAAGTATCAGAGAAGAGAATATTACAGATTCAGTTGCGCTCTGGAAATGAATTCCCGAACATTAGAGGAAAAAGAAATACAGGCGGTTGAAAGCAACTCCAATCTGCTGGTGCCGGAATTACCCCTGCAAAGAAGCGTTATAGTAGATATCAGTGGAGGAGGACTGCGCTTCGTATCAGACTATTCATATGAAATCGGCAGTATGATTTTATGTAAATATGATTTATGGATATCAGGAGAGAGTAAAAACTTCAGCTTAATCGGAAAGGTACTTGACGTTAAAGCGGTTGAAAACAGACCGGGAACATTTGAGCATCGTGTACAATATGTTAATATGGATAAAGACAACAGGGAGAAAATCGTTAAGTACATATTTGATGCAGAGCGAAAGGCTATACAGAAGAAGAGATATAAGGATGATGATATTTAATAACACAAACCCGTGGGCATAGAAGGGAGCATAAAATATGAAAAATATATTAGTAGTTGATGACTCTGCACTCATGAGAAAGGTATTATGTGATATAATTAACAGCGATAAAAGATTTCAAGTACAGGATAGGGCATTCAATGGTATAGAAGCTTTAGAGCTGCTATGCAAGAATAAGTATGATGCAGTAGTTATGGATCTTAATATGCCTCGAATGGGAGGACTGGAGCTGTTGAAAGAGCTCCAGGCGCGTAAGATTGCGGCTAAGATTCTGGTTGTCAGCTCTGATGCAGAAAAAGGCGCTCAGATAACATTGGATGCGCTTGAGCTGGGAGCTCTGGATTTTATCCAAAAGCCCGGAAGCGTATCCTTGAACGGTGGCGGGGCAGGAGATTTTAAAACAAATCTTCTTACATCGCTGTCAGGAGTGTTGGAATCAGGAATGACGCCGGTTGAAAGACCGCAGCCTAAGGTGGCAGATAAGCCGCAGGAAGTGTTGCGGACAAAGACAGCGGATAAACCGCAGGAAGTGCCACAGCCGACTATTCACAAACCGGATAAGCCTGTTAATGTCAAGGGTAACAAAGTCGTAGCAATTGCAAGTTCTACGGGTGGACCCAAAGCGTTGCAGTCTGTAATTCCCAAGCTGCCTGCAAACCTGAATGCGCCTGTCGTCGTCGTACAGCATATGCCGGAAGGTTTTACGGCGTCTTTAGCAGAACGACTGAATTATTTAAGTGAAATCAGCGTTAAGGAAGCTGCGGAAGGCGATGTATTGCAATCGGGAGTCGTATATCTTGCAAGAGGCGGAAAGCATCTGAATGTAGTGACGAAGTCTGGTAAATCCGTAATTCATTATACGGATGAACCATACAGGGAGGGTGTGAAGCCTTGTGCCAATTATATGTATGAATCCCTTACAGACAGCGGATATGACCAGATTGTATGTGTGGTCATGACCGGTATGGGTGCTGACGGTACTAAAGGAATCAAATATCTGAAAGAAAAAAAGGAAATATATGTCATTGCGCAGGAAGCAAGTACATGTGCAGTTTATGGAATGCCCAGAAGTATAGTAGAATTAGGAATGGCGAATAAAATTGCACCGCTAATGCAGCTTGCGCAGGAGATTACAATGAACGTGGGGGTAAAATAAGATGGATGTAAGCCAATACTTAGAAATTTTCCTTGATGAGACAAATGAACATTTGCAGAATCTGAATACGCAGATTCTCTCATTGGAGCAGGAACCGGACAACATGGATACGATTAATGAAATTTTCCGTGCTGCGCATTCTTTAAAAGGAATGGCGGGTACCATGGGATATAAGAGAATGCAGAATCTGACCCATGATATGGAAAATGTATTTTCCGAAGTACGTAATGGAAATATTACGGTCAAAGCTAATATGATTGATATTCTGTTCCAGTGTCTGGATGCGTTGGAGGAGTATAATACCAATATCAGGGAAAGCGCTGATGAAGGCACAAATGATAATGAACCGCTTATTAAGCAGCTCAATGAAATATTGAACGGAGGAAGCAGCGCAGCGGCAGATACAAAACAGCCTGAAGCAAAAGCGGATGAAGCAAATGCAAAAGCTGCGGATGCTACGGAGGCAGATGCCGATGCAAAATGGCAGCAGCTCAAATTAGGTGAATCCGAGACTGTGGTGCTTATGGAGGCGCTGACAAGGGGCAGTAAGGTTTACGGCATGACCGTAAAGGTACAGGAAACATGTATCTTAAAGGCTGCAAGAGCCTTCCTGGTATTCAAGGCAGTGGAGGAAAACGGTGAAATCATTTTTTCCGATCCTGCTACTCAGGACATTGAGGATGAGAAATTTGATTTGGATTTCAGCTTGATTGTGGTTTCAGACAGCCCTCTTGAAAAACTGCTTGAAGATGCAAGAAGTGTATCTGAAATTGAAGATGTAACAGGCGGTGTATATAATTTTGATAAAGCTCCTGCTTTAAATGAAGACAGTGACGAGGCTGTTAAGGAAAAACCAGCCGAAGCGGCTGAAGAGGCTAAAACAGCAAAAGCTGAACCTGTAAAAGCTGAACCTGCAAAAGCAGGTGCGGAAACAACTGCGCCCGCTAAAACGGAAACTCAGCCGGATAAAGCTCCTGCTGCAGCAAAGGCAGAGCAGAATTCTAATAAGAACGATAAGAAACAGGCGCCCGGCAAGCCTGTTGTTAATAGAACCGTCAGAGTTGATATCGAGAAACTTGATACTCTGATGAATCTGGTGAGCGAGCTTATTATTGCTAAGAATTCCCTCGTATCGGCTTCCACTTCATCGGAAGGCAGCACGAATACAGAAGTGAATGACCAGATTGAATATTTGGAGAGCGTAACAACTTCCTTACATGAGTCTGTTATGAAGGTGAGAATGGTTCCTATTGAGAGTGTAGTTACCAAATTCCCGAGAATGATTCGTGATTTGTCCAAGAAGCTGGATAAGAAAATGGAATTGTATATGACAGGTGAAGAGACAGAGCTTGACCGTACTGTAGTAGATGAAATCGGTGACCCTCTGATGCATCTGCTTCGTAACTCGGCAGACCATGGTCTGGAATCGGCGGAATTGCGTAAGGAAAGAGGAAAGCCGGAGGTAGGCTCCATCTTCTTAGATGCATATCAGGATGGTAATAACGTTGTCATCGAGGTAAGAGACGATGGTAACGGTATCGATACGGCGGCAGTTCGGGATAAAGCTATTGACCGCGGCGTAATTACACCTGAGCAGGCCGAGAACATGACTGAAAAGGAAATCATAGATTTGCTTTTCAATGCAGGTTTTTCAACTGCAAAGACAGTATCCGATGTTTCGGGAAGAGGCGTTGGTCTGGATGTTGTAAAATCTAAGATTGAGTCATTAAGCGGTGAAGTGGAAGTTAAGAGTAAGCTGGGAGAAGGAAGTACATGGACGATAAGATTGCCGCTGACGCTTGCAATCATACAGGCTCTTATGGTTATTGTCGGGGATGAAAAATATGCGATTTCCTTAGACTCAATACAGACGATTGAAGATATTGAACCGGGAGATGTCAAACTGGTACAGAATAATGAAGTTATTCATTTAAGAGGTGTCGTAATTCCGCTTATTCGTCTGAGCGATGTTTTGGATATTGCCAGCAGCAAAGATCCTAAGGATAATTTGACCGTCGTAATCGTAAAGAAAGGCGACAAACTGGCAGGACTGGTTGTTGATGAATTGATTGGCCAGCAGGAAATTGTTATCAAATCAATGGGTAAATATATCAGCAAATGTAAGATAATCAGCGGAGCAACGATTCTTGGTGACGGTGAAGTAGCATTAATATTGGATGCTAACGCATTGATTTAGGCGCAAGGAGGAAAGTAGAATGGAAAGATTAAACACGACCGGCGAAGCAATTCAGTTTATCGTTATTAAGCTGGGAAATGAACAATATGGCATTAATATTAAATATGTAGATAATATTTTAAGAATGCAGCATATAACCAGAGTGCCTAAGGTGGATTCTTATCTGAAAGGCGTTATCAATCTGCGTGGTGAGGTTGTTCCGGTTATGAGCGTACGGACTAAAATGGGATTGGAAGAAGATGTAGCTACCAAGTCCAGCAGGATTATTATTATTAAAATGGAACAGCATGGATATATAGGAATCATAGTGGATGAAGTTAAGGAAGTAGTTACATTGGATATGGAACAAATAGAGAAAGTGGCTTATGATTCCAAAGATGATAAGAGCAACTTTATCTCAGGAGTAGGTAAGTGTGAAAGCGGGCTCATCTCACTTTTAGATTTGAGTTTGGTGGTGCCGGAGAATTCATAGGAGGATAATGTCTAGTGAGTGAAATGAATTTTGATGAGATGACCAATGAGCATTTTGATATATTGCGTGAAATTGGTAATATTGGAGCCGGCAATGCTACTACGGCACTTGCGCAGATGTTGCAGTGTAAAGTAGATATGGCGGTGCCGCAGATTAATCTGCTGGAATTTAAAGATATAGGTGCTGCCATGGGAGGCGAGGAACTGATTATGGCAGGCATCTATCTGGGTGTTGAGGGGGACATTACCGGAAGTATTATGTTCCTTGTTGAGAAAGAGTCGGCAAGACATTTGGTGTCTAAGCTTATGGGAATGACACTGGAAGGTGATGAATTTTCCGAAATGGAGTTATCCGCTCTTAAAGAAGTGGGAAACATTATTACTGGAGCTTACCTGAACTCGCTTTCATCTTTAACAAATCTGAAGATTTTCCCGTCAATTCCGGATTTGACTGTGGATATGGCGGGAGCTATCTTAAGTGTTCCTGCAATTGAATTTGGTGCACTTGGAGACAGGATTTTGTTGATTCAGACAAAGTTTTTTGACGATGTATCAATAGACGGATATTTTATACTTATTCCGGATATGCCTTCGTATGGAAAAATTTTGTCAGCGCTGGGTATGTGAAATTAATTATACTTATAGTGAAGGTGGGAGATTCAGGATATGGCTGAAATTATTAAGGTCGGCATGGCTGATTTAAATATTTGTGTTAGCCCCGATGGCATTACGACTCTGGGCCTTGGTTCGTGCGTAGGAATAGCACTGCGTGATCCTAATACGAAAATCGGAGGATTGGCGCATATTATGCTTCCGGATAGTACAACGATCAGAAATAATACAAACATCCCGAAATTTGCAGACACTGGTATTGAAGAATTGGTAAAAAGAGTGGTGGCAAGAGGCGCTAACAGAACAAGGCTGGTTGCAAAGATTGCCGGCGGAGCGCAGATGTTTTCTTTTCAAGGTGGTAATTCAGAGGCTACACGTGTAGGAGAAAGGAATGTGGAAGCCGTTAAGAAAAAACTTGCACAGCTGCGTATACCGATTCTGGCAGAGGATACAGGGAAAAATTTCGGGAGAACTGTTATTTTTTATCCGGAAAACGGCGATTTTGTTATTCGGGCAGTAGGAAAACCCGAGAGGATTATATAAGTTCATTATTTGGTACGGCGGAAGGTTAAAGATGGATGTTGAAAAAGACAAGCTAAATGACAGTCAAAACAGCGATAAAAATAGCGACAAAAATATCAATCAAAAGTTTATTACAGATGTTGAGGAGATTATAGACCCTGAAAAAAAGAGGATTCGCTTAGAGGAAGAGAAGGAAGCTCTTAAAAGAGCTAAAAAAAGAAAGCTGATTCCTCCTTTTGTAATGCTCTCTGCGGGAGCTATTATAAGTATTGCTATGTTTGTGATGCGCTATAAAACGAAAGACATGCTGGTAATTTTATTATGTGTGCTTGTTGTTTTCTATATTGCAGGTGAATTGATTAAGTGGATGTTTGACCGTTTTGAAGCGCAGATTGAAGAAGCGCGTCTGGAAGAAGGAGAAGTAATTGAGAAAGAGCCTGATGTAGCTGTCGCGGATAAAGATAAGAGTGAAAAAGTGACGGCGCAAAATGAAAAAAAAGAAGAAAGCGCCTAATGACAGACTTTTTAGTGAGGTTTAATTCATGGTAAAAAGGAGCATAATTTCTATCGGTTAAATTCAATGTATAGTGGAGGAACGAACATGGATGAAACAGGCAGAAAAAAACTCTGGGAGGAATATGGCAGTACAAAATCTCCTGAGGTGAGGGAAAAAATCATATTAGAATATGCTCCACTTGTGAAACTGGTAGCAGGGCGGCTTAGTATGTATCTTGGATATAATGTGGAGTATGAAGATCTGGTAAGCTATGGTATTTTTGGACTGATTGATGCAATTGATAAATTTGACGCGCTTAAAGACGTCAAATTTGAAACATATGCAAGTCTGCGTATCAGGGGTGCTATTTTGGACCAGATACGTAAGATGGACTGGATTCCCAGAACTATCAGGCAGAAACAGAAAAGGATTGATCAGGCGATCAGGGAAATTGAAACAAAGTACGGAAGAAGCGCTACGGATGAGGAAATAGCAGAAAATCTGGGGATTACAAATGAAGACTATCTTGACTGGCAATCGCAGATGAAGGTGACAAATGTTGTTTCATTGAACGAATTCATGGAGCAGGGAGGAAGCGATATCCCGAATAACAGCGCCGGCGGATATACCAGCAGTGCTCAGTTCGCCGGACCTGAGGAAGTCATTGAGAGGGAGGAATTAAAAAGAATTCTGGCGGAAGCGTTAGAACTTCTTACGGAGAAAGAACAAAAAGTTATTGTTTTGTACTATTATGAAGATTTAACGCTGAAAGAAATAAGCAGCATTTTAGAGGTATCGGAATCCAGAATTTCACAACTTCATACCAGAGCTTTACAGAAGATGAAGGTGAAGCTGGGAAATTATATGGGTATATTAACAGACAGAGTATAAGAGATAAGATTGCGAAGATATTACTGATGTCTTGTAACTATGAACGTACAGGTTGAGAAAGGTATGGTATTAGTTTGAACGGATATTTTAGATTGATTCATGAAGAAGGAAAGACCGGCATTCAATTGATTCCGCCTACAGATGGGGGAGAACCTGTTTTAGTAAATGATGTGGTAGAATATTTGGCGCTCAAAGACATCATTTATGATAAAAATGCTTTATATAAGGCAATAGAATCAACGACAGAGAAAGAGACTGTTTTTCTGTTGGAAAAACGTACGACTATGAAAGAGCGTGAATGCTATAAATTTACGGTAACGCCTGATAATATGCAGGCGTATGTCAGATTTTATGCGCCTTCTATCGGTGGTGAAGAAATGACTGCTGCCGAGCTTGTTAAGGATTTGGAAATTAAAGGTATCCGTCATGGAATATTAAAAGATAAAATAGAAGAGTGTTTTGCATCGAAACGTGAATATTGCAAGGATATTCTGGTCGCGCAGGGAACTGAGCCTGTACATGGAAAGGACGCTCATATTGAGTATTATTTTAATACCGATAAAAAGGCAAAACCGACTTTGAAAGAAGACGGAAGCGTAGATTTTTTCCATTTAAACTTAGTCAATCATTGCGATAAAGGCGATATATTGGCGAAACTGTTTCCGGAAGAACCGGGCGAATATGGAATGAAGATTACCGGAGAACGTATTAAACCTCGGGATGTTAAAAAGGCGGTTTTAAAATACGGTAATAATATTGAAATATCTGAGGATAAGACCACACTGACTTCTCTAGTCAATGGACACGTGGAACTGGTAGAGGACAGTGTTTTTGTTTCCGATGTACTTATCGTGGAAAACGTAGATAATTCAACCGGAAATATAGATTATGAAGGAAGCGTGC